>OMSN01000133.1 GCA_900313765.1 uncultured Eubacteriales bacterium | reverse complement strand
CTTCAGATTCCCGATCAGGATCCGTATGCTGTCCGCGGCAAGGGTACTGCGGATCTCGCTGATACGTTCCTGATCCTGCGTGACAAACTTGCCGGTCGTTCGTACTGTCTCCAACAGGCCATCTCGTTCCAGCTCCGCCAGGGCTTTCTGCATGGTGTTCGGATTGACTCCTGCCTCCAGCGCCAGCTCCCGCACAGCAGGGATCCTGCTGCCCGGCGGATATTCTCCGCTGGCAATCTGTGTCCGCAGTATACGGACGATCTGCTGATAGATGGGCTGTGTCCGCAGTATACGGACGATCTGCTGATAGATGGGCTCCCCGTTTTTAAAATCCCACTTCATAGGCGATCCGTTTCTGTATATTGTATCACTGTGCTACTGTATTACGTACTTAATACAGTGACACTATACTGCCTTTATCATCTTCTGTCAACCCGTTTATTTCAGCACAGGTACATGGATCATAACCTTCGGGCTGGCCCGGTGATTCTTCTCAGTATCGCAGTCTGTACAGCATACTATGACACAGCTGTATTGGCAGAACGCAAATTCATGCTATAATCTCTGCGGACATTGTATCTATATCTGAAAGGACAGCAGCATGAATAAGTACAGAGATTTTGACAACTATCTGAAAGAGTATCCGTCCCAGCAGGGATATTTCGGAAAATACGGAGGCAATTATCTGGATGATCCGGAACTGATCAAAGCCTTTTTCGAATATGCGGAAGCATACAATACGATCGCGCAGTCCGCACAGTTCATATCAGAACTGCGCCGGATCCGCAGGGATTTCCAGGGGCGCCCGACTCCGCTCTACCACTGCCAGAATCTGTCCAACCTTCTTGGAAGAACACAGATCTATCTGAAGCGGGAGGATCTCAACCATACCGGAGCGCATAAGCTGAATCACTGTATGGGAGAAGGACTGCTGGCCAAATACATGGGCAAGAAGAAGCTGATCGCAGAGACCGGAGCTGGCCAGCATGGCGTTGCCCTGGCCACCGCGGCAGCCTATTTCGGGCTGGAATGTGACATCTACATGGGAGAGGTCGATATCGCCAAGCAGGCACCGAATGTGACCCGCATGAAGATGCTCGGAGCCAATGTTATACCGGTATCCTTTGGACTGAAGACCCTGAAGGAAGCGGTGGATGCTGCATTCATGGCGTACTCCAAAGAGTATAAGACTGCGGTCTACTGCATAGGGACTGCTGCAGGACCGCATCCGTTCCCGCTGATGGTGCGTGATTTCCAGTTCTGCATCGGTGAAGAAGCAAGAGAGCAGTTCAAGTCTCAGACAGGACATCTGCCGGATCAGGTGATCGCCTGCGTGGGAGGCGGCTCCAATTCGATCGGCATGTTCACACCGTTCCTGGCGGATCCGGTGGAACTGATCGGTGTAGAACCTCTGGGAAGAGGACCCAAACTGGGAGACCATGCTGCTTCCATCACCTACGGACAGGAAGGGATCATGCACGGATTCAAGAGCATTATGCTTGCGGATGAGAACGGAGATCCGGCACCGGTTTACTCCAATGCCAGCGGACTGGACTATCCGGCAGCAGGTCCGGAGCATGCTCTGCTGCATGACATGGACAGAATCCAGTATGTGACGATCGATGATGAAGAGGCGATCGAGGCTCTGTTCCTGCTCTGCAGGCATGAAGGGATCATCCCTGCGATCGAGAGTTCGCATGCGCTTGCGCACGCGATCCGGATCGCACGGCGCGGACTGACCGGATCCGTACTGGTCAGCCTGTCCGGAAGAGGAGACAAAGACCTTGACTATATCGTGGAGCACTATGGCTACGGACCGGAATTCCTGCAGAAAATGGAAGAGCGCAGGCGCAAAGACTGAGGGATCCAATGAAAACTGTGAATCTGCTTCTTCTGACGAGAACGCACGAGGCAAGAACCATTTCCATGCTCTACCATGCCCTGTCCGGCAGAGAGGACAGCAAGCAGATCAGTGACCATGAGGCGGCATCTCTGTGGTCTCTTGCGGACCGGATCGCCCCGGACCTTGCGGCAGACTCTTGTGAGTGTCCGGGCGGCTGGATGGCCCTTTTGGACGGGTTTTATTTCTCCTATGTGATCGAGCATATCGGCAAGGAGTTTGACCTGCTCAAGATCGCGCAGGATGGCAGCTGCATCCTGAATATCGAACTGAAGAGTGAGATGATCGGGGAGGAGCGGATCAAAAAGCAGTTGGAGCAGAACCGCTACTATCTGTCTCATATCACAGGCACGATCTATTCTTTTACCTATGTGATGGAAACCGATCAGCTCTATCTCCTGAATGAGAAGGGCTATCTGAGGGAATGCGGGAGCGCGGAACTGGCCGCTGTTCTCAGAAAAGAGCCGCTGCGTCATTTCCTTGCGGACGGGATCGATCTATTCTTCAAGGCGGCGGAGTATCTGATCTCCCCGATCGCCTCTCCGGAGAAGTTCCTGCAGGGGAAGTATTTCCTTACCAATCAGCAGTTTGATTTCAGGAAGCGGATCCTTGCTTTCCTGCAGGAGCACAGCGCGGACTGCGCGGCGCCTGCAGCGGGTATCTCCGGGACTGCAGGAACCGGCAAGACGCTGCTGCTTCTGGATCTTGCACTTGTGCTGTCCAGGAAGCAGAGAGTGCTGTTTGTCCATTCCGGACCGCTGCGCCAGGGGCATCTTGTCATCGACCAGCGGCTGAAAAATGTGGATATCATAGGAAGCGGCCAGATTCCGGATGCAGATCTGTCCGGGTATGACTATCTTCTGATTGATGAGGCGGATCATCTGGAAGATGGGACAGCAGAGTGCCTTCTGAAAATGGCAGGCAGGATGCGGATCCCGGTCATCCTGTCCTATGATCCCCATGAGCTGCTGTCGGATGCGCCCGAAGAGACGGAGAAGGGAACAGGGAACGCGCGGGGAGACCATCTTGCGCTGCTGTGTCAGCTTCATCTGTCCTTCAGCGGAAACATCCGGATCAACCGTCCGGTTCTGTCCTTTCTGCGCCGGCTTCTCCATCCGGCAGAGCGTTCGGGCCGGCAGGACTACAGCTGCATAGATGTGGTTTATGCAGAAGATCAGGCTGAGAGACAGCTTCTGGAAGATTACTATAACGAGAAGGGCTATGTCCTTGTCAGCACGGACAGCGGAGCGCAGACACAGGAGGACGTCATAGCCAGAGAATACGACAAAGTGATCATGATCCTGGATGAGACGTTCTACTACGACACATCGGGGCGTCTTCGCGCAGGCAAAAATGAAGAGGAGGCGATAGCACTCCTCTACGAAGGACTCTCCCGGACGAGAGAGAACCTGTGTCTGCTTGTACAGGGGAACCGTGAACTGTTTTCCAGGATCCTTGCCCTGCGGCTGGCGTCACCGGAACCGTATCAGTCCTGACCATCCGGCCCGCATCCTATCCTTCTGATCTCGATCGCTTCCATGATCTTCGGAATCCGGCACAGGATCTTCCCGGGGTATTTCGCATCGAGGTAATCGGCGAATTCGGCAGGATCCGCACTGTTGTCGGCAAACATGTCCCAGTGGCCCGGGATCACCATGGAAGGCCCGGTTTCTCCTGCCAGATCAGCTGCCTCCTGCCATGTCATATTGCCTATGCAGTTTTGACGGTAGCGCCTGGCGTCACGACCGTTGATCGGCAGCATCTGGACATCGATCCTGCCGAAGGCTCTGATCTTCGGAAGCATCCCCTCATACCGGACCGTGTCCCCTGCATGGTGGATCCGGATGCCGTTCGTCTCTACAACAAACTGAAGATAAGGATACAGTCCCGTTTCGGGGTCCTGATCGAGGAATTCGTGGGACGCCGCAAACGCGTGGATCCTCACATCTCCTATCGTGACAGACTCCCCTTCGTTCAGCCCGACTGCGTTCTGAATATCCACCCCGTCCGCAAGGACTGTCTGCAGATGCTTTCGCGGAAAAATAAACTTTGCCCGGGGAAGGGTATGCGCCCAGATCTTCCATGCATTATGGTCGATATGATCCAGATGGTCATGGGTGCCCAGGAAAGCGTCGATCCCTTTCAGATCCTCTGCCGGAATCGGCGGGGCGCACTGTCTCTGCGCATCGGGGCTTGCAAAGTAATCAATGCACACGGCAGTTTCCGGGGTCTGGATCAGAAGTCCCATCTGCCCGAGCCATCGAAGCGTGACCGTGCCTGTATGATCCGGATGGTTCCTGTACATATCTGTGTTCATCTTTTATTTACCCCATATTCATAGTGTATCAGCAATTCCCGTATCTATTCGGCACGTACCACTACCGCGTATCCCGGACCGATCTGTGGGAACATGCACAGCGCGATCCGGACAAGGGTCAGACCCCACACGCAGGCAGTCAGGTTCCTGTCTGGCTTCTGATGAAAACGGGCAAGCCAGACATAATACAGAATGACATAGAATACCGTCATGGTGATGGATGTGATGAGTTTGCCGATTCCGAGGGCAGCCGTGAGGTCTATCTGTGTAAAGTAATTCATCACTCTCGGGACCAGATGGAAGGCGTCACCGGCGCCGAGCAGCAGCGCGGCCAGGCCCATAAGCTTCCCGCCTCTGTCTTTGGAGCGGCACAGGATCACACACCCGCTGACAATGGCAAACAGCAGATACAGTATATCGAACGCAGATTCACCGTATTTCATTTTATCCTCCTGAAACAACTGGACACGCAGCATTCTGTTGTGTTTCATTATACAGGAGTACCGGATAGTGATACAGAAAAAAGTCGCCCATCTTGACACGTTATGAAAATATCGTCATAATCATCCATACTTGAAAATGACAGCAGGCGATGGTTTTTATGGAGCTTATAATCGGAGGATGGTTGCAATGCAGGAAGAACAGAACACCGTGATGGGCAGAAGGGATGCTGTCCTGCTGGTTATACTGCTTGCAGTCGGCGCATTGCTGTTTTTCTTTTTCCGGATCAACCGTGCAGAAGGAGGAACCGCTGTAGTGCGTGTCAGCGGGGAGACCTATGGGAGTTATGATCTGCATACAGATCAGGAGATAGAGATTCAGGGAACTAACGGAGGAACCAATCTGCTTCAGATCCGGGACGGGAAAGCTTCGGTCATACAGGCAAGCTGTCCGGATCTGCTCTGTGTACATCAGGGAACCGTAAGCAGACAGGGAGAGAGTATCATATGCCTGCCCAATGAGGTGGTCGTGGAGATCAGCGGAGCAATGGAGGAGACAGCTTATGACGTATTATCCGAATAATAAAGATGTCTCCCCGTCGTCCGGAAGATCCAAAGACCGCCGGACATCCTGGATTGCTTCCAGAGGTCTGCTGATCGCGCTTGCACTGGTATTGTCCTGGGTGGAGTCCCGGATACCGGTGTTTTTTGCTGTTCCGGGGATGAAACTGGGACTTACCAACCTGGTGGTGCTGATCGCGCTGTACAGACTGGGAGCACCGGATGCACTGTTTCTGAACAT
>OMSN01000103.1 GCA_900313765.1 uncultured Eubacteriales bacterium | reverse complement strand
CTCCCTGAGGGAGCAGGAGTTCATGACTGCGGCGGAAGCAACGGGACTGAGTGTACACCGGAGAATCTTCCGTCACCTGATCCCGAATGTAATTCCTCAGCTGATCGTTACGATGACCATGAGCCTTGGTTCCACGATCATTACAGAGGCAACACTGTCCTTCCTGGGACTGGGTGTCAAGTTCCCGTTTGCTTCCTGGGGCAACATCATCAATGACGTCAATGATACTTATGTTCTGACCAACTACTGGTTCATCTGGATCCCGGCAGGTGTCTGCCTGCTGCTGACTGTCCTGGCCTTCAACCTGGTCGGCGACGGACTCAGGGATGCATTTGACCCGAAGATGAAGCGGTAAGGGGGGAGACGAACATGGCAAAGAAACGGGAAGATGGTTACCTGTCCGGGCGGGAAGCCCGCAGGATCCAGAAAGAAAACAGACGTATCATCAATGAATTCGAGAAGAAGAGGAAGCGGAAAAATGTTCCGGAGTCAGAGTACCTGACGACGATGCATGATCCCGGCAATGCGGTAGAGTTTGATGACCTGCATACTTTCTTCTTTACAGACAGCGGTACTGTTCACAGTGTGGACGGCGTAACCTTCAGTGTGCCGATCGGAAAGACGGTCGGTGTAGTCGGTGAGTCCGGCTGCGGTAAGTCCGTAACCAGTCTGTCGCTGATGCAGCTGGTGCAGAGACCGCAGGGGCAGATCGTCTCGGGAGAGATCCGTCTGAACCTTGGAAATAAAGCCTATGAGATATCGAAGGTCCCGCAGGAGAAGATGCAGACCATCCGGGGCAATGTGGTTTCCATGATCTTCCAGGAACCCATGACATCCCTGAACCCGGTCTTCAGGATCGGCGATCAGGTGGATGAAGTCATTGCGCTTCATGATGGCGAGGGCAAGTCGAAGGAAGAGATCAAGCAGCGCACGATCGAGGCCCTGGAGATGGTCGGAATCGCCAACAGTGAGGGTGTATACCGCATGTATCCCCATGAACTGTCCGGTGGTATGCGGCAGAGGGTCATGATCGCCATGTCCCTGGCCTGCAATCCGAAGGTCATCATAGCCGATGAGCCGACGACTGCACTGGATGTGACGATCCAGGCGCAGATCCTGGATCTGCTCCGGAACCTGAAGGACCGCATCAATTCGTCTATCATGCTGATCACCCATGACCTGGGTGTGATCGCGGAGATGGCGGATTACGTCGTGGTCATGTATGCGGGCCGTGTTGTGGAACAGGGTACAGCAGAGGATATCTTCTATCATCCCGCCCATCCCTACACGATGGGCCTGATGGCCTCCAAACCTGTGGTCGGAAAACATGTCGAGCAGCTCTATTCCATTCCGGGCAAGGTCCCGAACCCGGTCAACATGCCGGATTACTGTTATTTCCGCGACCGCTGTGAGATGTGCGTGAAGGAGTGTTCGGGTGCATATCCGCACATGATCTCACTGTCAGATACACACAAGGTGAGCTGCTACCGGTTCCTGGAGGAGCACCGCAAGGATGCGGAGAATCCGGAGAAGATGCCTTCCGCAGTCCGGGAGATGATGGAAGCTATGAAGCGTCTGCATGAGGATAATGATAGCGTGAAAGCAGAAGAGGGGGAGGTGTAAGGAGATGGCAGATGACTATATCCTGCAGGTAAAGGATCTGAAGAAATACTTCCCCATTAAGGGCGGCATGCTGTCCCGCGTAGTCGGACAGGTCAAGGCAGTCGACGGTGTCACTTTCAACCTGGGCAGAGGGCAGACCATGGGTCTGGTCGGTGAGTCAGGCTGCGGCAAGACGACTACTGGGCGTGTGATCCTGAGGCTGTACAAAGAGAAAACCGCCGGAGACATCCTGTTTGAGGGCAAAGAGGTTTATGATCTGAATGCGAAGCAGCTGCGTGAACTGCGTACGCAGATGCAGATTATCTTCCAGGATCCGTTCTCCAGCCTGTCGCCGAGACTTCCGGTCGGCGAGATCATAGGTGAGGCTGTGCGTGAGCATGGACTCGTATCGAAAGAGGAATACAGTGATTATGTGGATAAGGTCATGGATGACTGCGGACTGATGCCGTATCAGAAAGAACGCTATCCGCATGAGTTCTCCGGCGGCCAGAGACAGAGGATCTGTATCGCCAGGGCACTGGCACTGAACCCGAAGTTCGTTGTCTGCGACGAGCCGGTTTCGGCACTGGACGTATCCATCCAGGCGCAGATCATTAACCTGCTGAAGGAACTGCAGGAGAAGAGAGGGCTCACATACCTGTTCATTTCCCATGATCTGTCCGTGGTTGAGCATATCTCGGACATGGTGGGTGTCATGTATCTTGGCAATCTGGTGGAATATGGAAAGAAGGAAGATATCTTTGATCATCCGGCTCATCCGTACACGAAGGCACTCTTCTCGGCGATTCCGATCCCGGATCCCGGCTCCAAGATGAACCGGATCGTGCTGGAAGGATCCATTCCGTCTCCGGCCAATCCGCCGTCCGGATGCAAGTTCCATACCAGATGCAAGAACTGCATGAAGAAATGTAAGGAAGAGGCACCGGTTCAGAAGGAGATCGCTCCCGGACATTACGTGGTATGCCATCTGTATGACAGTTGAAACTGCCGCGTCTGAGCACGGTTATGTGTGCAGAATGGACTCAGGTGCACCTTGACTGAACTGTATTTGAGACAGGGATATGAAGAAAGAACAGGATTACGAAGACGACGGGCGTACCGTCGCGGATATGAGCGGAGTGGATACCCCGTCCGTGCTTCGCGGGTGGTTCGGCCTGCGCACTCCGCCGGGAGACAGCAGCAGGAAGCGCACCATACCGGAGACGGACAGGGCTGACCGCCCGGGTGTGGGAAGCATGCAGCAGGAGCCTGAGATCTCGCCGGATGAGAGGCGCATGTGGACCTTCGCTGCGATACGGGCCGCCCTCCTGGTAGCACTGGTCTATATCGGTGTGATCGGGGGTGCGATCGCGCTGATGCTGCTGTTGTGGAATCATTGACTTTTGCGCATTGATACTTTAATATAGAAGAGTATATGAATCGGGAGAGAGGTCTTCTGAGAAACCAATCAATTTCTTATGGAGGTGTGAGCATGAAGAAGAAAGTTCTGGGAATCCTGCTGGCTGCAGCTATGGTGATGGGGACCAGCACGGTTGCAATGGCAGCCAGTGATCTGACACTGGGTACCGGAGGAACAACGGGAACCTATTATGCAGTTGGCGGTGTTATGGCAACCGTTCTGAATCCTGTTATGGAAGATGTCGATCTGACCGTTACCGCTACCGGTGCTTCCAAAGCGAACATCCAGCTGATCGATGAGGAAGATGCAGATCTGGCGATCGTTCAGAATGACGTTATGTATTATGCGTATACCGGCACGGACCTGTTCGAGGATGAAGGCGCTTATGAAACCTTCGCAAGCGTTGCGGGACTGTATGATGAGACAGTTCAGATCGTAACCTGCTTCGATGGAATCAAGAGCGTGGATGATCTGGAAGGCAAGACCGTATCCGTCGGTGATGCCGGTTCGGGAACCGAGTTCAACGCAAAGCAGATCCTTGGCGCATATGGCCTGACATTTGATGACATCAATGTTGTCAACCTTGGATTCGGCGATTCCGCTGAGAGTCTGAAGGACGGCAAGATCGATGCAGCGTTCATCGTTGCAGGCGCACCGACCACTGCAGTTGTTGACCTGGCAACCATGAAGGATGTACATCTGGTACAGCTGGATGACGAGCACATCGAGGCTCTTCAGTCCGATTATGATTTCTACACCAAGACCACCGTTCCGGCTGGCACCTACAAGGGCGTAGATGAAGATGCTACTACCGTATCCGTCAGAGCTACTCTGATCGCTTCCACCGAAGTCGGTGAGGATGAGGTCTATGAGCTTCTTAAGGCAATGTTCGACAACAAGGATGACCTGGTAGCAGGCCATGCGAAGTTCGAATTCCTGAATCTCGAAGATGCAGTTGCAGGCATCAGCGTTCCGTTCCATCCGGGTGCTGTGAAGTATTTCGCGGAGCAGGGCATCGAGGTTGAGTAATTCAGGAATTCCGGTTTCCGGGACTCTGAATATCAGAAAGATGGCGGCAGCCCTGATCCTGCTCATGGCGGTTCTGGCTGCCGCATTTCTGTATCTTCATCACACAGGGCATCTGGTCCTTATCAACGAGGAGACCGGAGAGGAGATCGCCAGATATCCTGCCCGAAAGGGAGATATATTCGGAATCGGATTTATCCATTCCGTCAACAAGAGTCCGGTTACGGATTACTATGAGATCCGGTCAGACGGCATCTATGTCGTGAAAACGGTATACTACGGTTTCGGGGCAGGGGTGCAGACACAGCTGGAAGAAGGTCAGAAGATGGAATATGGCGAAGACGGCAGTATGATCATTACCGGCTTCGACAGAAGGATGGACGACCTGGTTTATTTTGTCGGAACGGTGTCAGACCATACACTGACCCTGGACGACGGACAGCAGATCAGTCTGAGGGATCTGTGCGGAAGAAATACGAAGGTACGTTTCAGCTATAAGAAGTAAACTGAAAACTGCACACTGGCTGTACGGCAAGTGTGATTATCTGATATATCCATGATCAGTAGAACAAGAGGTACAACATGAGCGATCTCAAAGAGAAAGAACTGCAGAATATCCCGCCGGTAGAGGATGCCGGGACCGGAACTGCGGCAGACGTGGAAGAGATCATGAAGAAGTATGACCGGGAGTCCAACATCCGGCCCTGGGAAGGCGTTCCTGCGATGGTGATCAAGATCATGCTCGCAGCATTTTCACTCTTCATGATCTACATGAATCTCTTCGCAGTCTGGGATGAGCGCATCCGCCGTCCGCTGTTTCTGGGACTTGTGATCCTGTTCGTATTTATTCTGTATCCGGCCAGCAAGTCCGGCGCGCGCGTGCAGAAGGTAAACCGCATTCCGATCTATGACATTGCGATCGCGGTTGCGGGAGCGGGAAGCTTCTTCTATTTTGTTGCAAATAACAAAGAGATCATCGGAAGGGCAACCCGTATCAACAATACGGAGATTATTCTCGGTGTGATTGGAATCATCGTGCTGGCAGAGTGCTGCCGGCGAGTGACCGGTATTCCGATCCTTGCTGTGGCAAGCTGTTTTGTCATCTATGCATTCGCGACCAATCTTGCAAAAGGCAAACCGCTCTATAAGGTTCTGCGGTCTGTTGTCTATAATCTTTTCTATACGACCAACGGCGTGATCGGAACGCCGATCGGTGTCTGCAGTACCTATATTGTACTGTTCATTATCTTCGGTGCGTTCCTGGAAGCGACCGGTATTGCTGATTTCTTTATTCAGTGTGCCAACTGCATCGCCGGATCAGCATCCGGCGGACCTGCCAAAGTTGCAGTTATCTCTTCTGCTCTGTGCGGTATGGTTTCCGGATCTTCCGTCGGTAATACGGTTACGACCGGTTCCGTTACGATCCCGATGATGAAATCCACCGGATATCCGGGAGAATTTGCCGGAGCTGTAGAAGCCGCCGCATCCACCGGCGGACAGATCATGCCTCCGATCATGGGTGCTGCCGCCTTCCTGATGGCGGAGATGGTGGGTGTCCCCTATTCCAACATTGTCATTCGTGCGATCCTGCCGGCGGCTCTTTATTTCACAGGCATCTTCCTGATGGTGCATCTGAGAGCAAAGAGACTGGGCCTGAAGGGAATTCCGAAATCAGAACTTCCGGAAGTGAAGAAACTCCTTCCCAAGCTCTATCTGCTGATCCCGCTGGTAGCGCTGGTCTACCTGATCACATCGGGCTACACCATGAGCCGCGCTGCGATCATCGCGACACTTCTGTGTATCGTGGTCAGCTTATTTGACAAAGAACACCGTATGTCTCCGATGAAGTTCCTGAATGCGCTGGAGACCGGTGCGCGCAATACGCTCAGCATCGCAGTCGCCTGCGGTATCGCGGGCATCATCGCCGGCGTCGTGACCATGACAGGTCTCGGACAGGTATTCATCTCTGCTATCGTCGGAATCTCCCACGGACATCTGATGATCGCGCTGATCTTCACGATGCTCTGCTGTATCGTTCTGGGAATGGGTGTTCCGACTACAGCGACCTACATCATCATGGCGACCACCTGCGCACCGATCCTGACCACCGGTATGGGACAGTATGTTCGTATTCTATTTCGGAATCGTCGCGGATATCACTCCTCCGGTCGCGCTTGCAGCATACGCGGGATCTGCGATCGCCAAGTCCGATCCCATGCGGACTGCTCTGAATGCTTCAAAACTTGCCATCGCGGCATTCCTGATTCCGTACATGTTCTGCCTGAATCCGGCGATGCTTCTGATCGATACGAATCCGGCAGAGTTTGTTGTGATCATTATCACCAGTGTCGTTGGCATGTATGCGATCTCGGCAGCACTTGAAGGATATATGCTCACGAACATCAACCCGGTCATGCGAATCATTCTGCTGGCAGCAGGACTGATGCTGATCTATCCGGGAACCGTGACGGATATCATCGGAACAGCTGTTACCGTTGCTGTTTTTGTCATCGAGCTGCAGTTGAGAAAGAAAGCTCAGCCGGCCTGAGCTGCATGAAGACAGGCGGAAGGAAGAGAGGAGACAGATATGGTTATCACGATCAGCAGAGAATATGCAGCATATGGAAGATCCGTGGCAAAGGGACTCTCAGAGGCGCTCGGCATCGAGTACTATGATGTGGACGTGATCCGCAGGACGGCCAAGGTCAGCGGCTATTCGGAAGAAGATGTCACCCGGGAGGGCGAGTCGATCAGCAACAGCCGTCAGTTCATCAACCAGTTTCTGGGAACTTCCGCATACAACAGTTCCTATGACGCGATCTTTCAGGCACAGAGGGATGTTCTTCTCGAGTTTGCGAAGCAGGACTGCATCATCGTCGGCCGCTGCTCCAACATTATTCTGAGAGAAGCAGGCGTGGAGACCTTTGACATCTTTCTGCATGCACCGAAAGCATACCGGATCCAGAGAGCGATGGAACTCGGTGAGTACGGGAAGATGGATCCGGAGAGGTATCTCGACCGCTGTGATCACTGGAGAGGAACCTATTATCACGCCTACACCGGACATACGATGGGAGACTACAAAGACTATGACATCTCCCTGAATGTCGAGAAACTGACACCGGAAGGAACGATCGATCTTCTGGTCAGGATCCTGAAAGATAAGGTCAGGAAAGCCTGAGGGCAGTATATTTTTTGATGATTGATCCATTGTGATCAAATGAAAACGGAACAGGCTTTCTGTGAAAATGACCCGGAAAGTTCTGTTCCGTTTTTGCCTGTCAGTTCCCTGCAGACAGGTCGGCAAATGCAAAATGAATAACTGAACATTTTGTGTAAATATCGACATGCAGTAATAATCATGGTAAAATAATAGGATTCAGAAAATATTACGAGATGTATGGTATGAACTGGTTGAAAAAGAACGGATTGACACTGATCCTGCTCTTCATATTCCTTGCAGGCGTGGGACTGATTGCATATCCGACGTTTTCCGACTGGTGGAACTCCTTTCATCAGTCCAGAGCGGTTGCTTCCTATGCGGAGGAGGTTTCCAACATGAATGCGGAGGAGTACGAGAAGATCATCCGCAAAGCGGAAGCCTATAATAAGAAACTTGCTGATTCCGGCATCCTCTGGACTTTGAATGAAGAACAGGAGAAGGAATATGAAGAACAGCTGAACATAGGATCCTCCGGGATCATGGGATATATCAGCATCCCGAAGATCGATGTCATGCTGCCGATCTACCACGGGATAGATGAGGCGGTTCTTCAGGTGGCGATCGGGCATATATCCGGAACTTCTCTGCCGGTAGGCGGCAGAGGCAGCCACTGCGTAATATCCGGACATCGTGGACTGCCGTCGGCGAGGTTGTTTACAGATATCGACAAGCTGGTGGAAGGGGATACATTCACGATTACTGTTCTGGACCAGACACTGACGTATGAAGTGGATCAGATCCGGACGGTCGAACCGACCGATCTGTCAGACCTGCAGATTGAGAAGGGAAAAGATTACCTGACGCTGGTTACATGTACTCCGTATGGAATCAATACACACCGTCTGCTGGTGAGAGGCCATCGGACGAAGAATGCGGACGGTGACGCAGCGGTCATAGCAGACGCACTCCAGATCGAGCCGGTATACATAGCACCGTTTGTGGCGGTACCTATCCTGATCCTGCTCGTTATTGGGATGTTCATAATGACAGGCATTCAATCCAGGAAGAAGAGAGACCGTCTGCAGATATATTCGCAGTTGAGGGCGGAAGATGATGAGACAAAGACCATGTAAACTTAGCAGGAACAGAATATGGTTTTACAGACTGTTTCTGACCAGTCTGCTGCTGGCTGCAGTGGTAAGCATGGGATTAAGTACCATGGTGTGTGCCTGGCAGACGATCAGGACACCGGATAACTGTTCCATTCATCTTCAGCTTGCATATACCGACAGCAAGACTAATAAGAAGGTGAAGCTGACCGGCGGAGAGGTTACTGTATACAAAGTATCCGACGCGATAGAGGATGATGGCAATCAGTTTTTGCAGAATGCGGCACTGGCAAAGATCCTCGCGGCGGATCTGTCGGGAATAAAAGGTACTTCAGCCAGGATCAGCAAAGGATCTGTCACAGTCGGGGGCCTGACTCCCGGGCTGTACCTGATGGTGATGTCAAAGACATCCCCTGAGAATGCGAAGTTTGCTCCATTCTTATTTTCCCTTCCGGATCCTCAGGGAAAGTATGAGATCACTGCCAGCCCGAAGCCGAGTGTTGTAAAGAAAAAAGGGAAGGATAAGCCGTCGGATACCACAGTATCCTCCGGGGATATACTTCCGCAGACGGGTCAGTTATGGTGGCCTGTACCTGTTCTGCTGACAGCAGGATTGCTTCTGATCCTGTTCGGATGTATCTGCAGAAGAAAAGCAGGAGAGTGATGAAGAAAACAGAGAGAGCAGGACTTCGCAGATTCGGTACACTGCTGATACTGGCAGGAATGCTGCTGGCGGCAGGCGGAATGGGTCTGGTCCTGTATAACTTGTGGGACAATGACCGGGCTGGCAGAGCGGCGGATGCGATTCAGGATGAGATCGACTCTGAATTGGAGAAGATGCCGGTTGAGAACGCGCCTGTTCCTCTGACGGGAGGAAATAAAAAGGATGATGAATCCTGGCTTTCCGGACAGAAGATGCCAACCATGCTTATAGATGGGAATCAGTACATCGGAACGCTGGAGATACCGAGTCTCGGAATCCGCCTTCCCGTGCTGGACCGCTGGAACTATGAACTGCTGAAGATAAGCCCGTGTCTGTACAGCGGCAGCTATTACACAGATGACATGGTCATCTGCGGACATAATTACCAGAAACACTTTTCACCCATCAAGGGAATCGCGATCGACGCGGACGTGTATTTTATCACAGCGCAGAAAGTGATCTACCATTACAAAGTCTGCAACCGCGAGACCGTAAAACCGACAGCAGTGGATAAGATGATACGGAATTGGAATAATGGAGATCCTGAATTCGAACAGCTTGAAGACTGGGATCTGACTTTATTTACCTGCAACACAGGCGGTCAGACCAGATGTGCAGTGCGCTGCATACGGGCAGAATAAGCAATTAAGGTGAACATACATGACGGATAAAGAACTCAGAAAACTCAGCAGGGCGGACCTTCTGTCCCTCATGCTTGCTCAGAGCAAGGAGATCGACCGGCTGAAAGCGGAACTGGCCGATGCCAGGAAACAGCTGGAAGACCGCCGTCTCCTGCTTGAGAAGAGCGGTTCTCTTGCAGATGCTTCACTGGCAATCTTCCATGTGCTGGAAGATGCTCAGAAGGCGGCGGATCTGTATCTGGAAAATGTCCGCAGTGGGCATTACCTCAAAGACGGGCAGGAAGGATAACCGCAGGTGCGGTCATTTCCGTGAAAGTATGAAACCAGTCAGATAGGAGATGGGAAACAGGTGAGCAGGAACAAAGAGAAGTTCTCATCCGCAGATCTTCCCTCCACCGGGCAGCTGGAAGCGGAACTGGACAGGGTTATATACGCGAAGAATTATCGGACAGTACTTCGAAGTACGATCTATACATTGATCACAGTAGCTGCGATCGCCGTTCTGGTGGCAGTCCTGCTGCTTCCCGTACTTCGCATCTACGGTTCCAGCATGAACCCGACGCTTCAGGAAGAAGATATTGTCGTCTCAATCAAAGGAAGTGAATTCGAGACAGGTGACATAGTCGCTTTCTATTATAATAACAAGATCCTGGTGAAGCGGGTGATCGCCAACCCGGGAGACTGGGTGGATATCGATAAGGATGGCAATGTCTACGTAAATAATCAGGCGATCGAGGAACCATACCTGGATGTGAAAGCCTTTGGGGACTGCAATATCGAACTTCCTTATCAGGTACCCGAGTCAAGGATATTCGTAATGGGAGACAACCGGGACGTTTCGGTAGACTCCAGAAATACATCCGTCGGCTGCGTCGCGCAGGAGCAGGTCGTCGGGAAGATCGTTTTTTGCATCTGGCCATTTTCCAGATTCGGAAAAGTCCAGTGAGATACAGATACTACACACAATACGGAAGGAGGTGTGTTCGGTTGAGAGAAAGCAAATTCCCCTGTATACGGGGGACCCCGGTCGTTAAGATCGTGCTGAAACACTGGCGGCTGATCCGATCCCGGCTGCCGGATCTGAACCCGAAGACATCTCCCCGCGGCTATCCACGAAGTGAGGATGGCACAGAGAAGAATATGGGCAGGCTTCCGACATTTCGGGAAAGGAGGTATGATCCGGTACCTTCCTGAAAATGAATGGAGAATGATACTTACAACAATATGGAGCTGAATGATAATTGCAAAACAGAAGGG
>OMSN01000030.1 GCA_900313765.1 uncultured Eubacteriales bacterium | reverse complement strand
TCCGGCAGCTGCACCGTGCAGTGCGTCAGGACTGTCGTATAAGTCCGGGGCTGATCCTCCGGGTGAACGATTACATATTTCTTGGGGGTATAGTTTCCTGCGCCTGAATCATCATTGCGCGCGATCATCGTGGAGCCGTCATAAGAAGCTTTCTTTCCTACCAGTATTGTTGTACATGCCATATGCTGCTTTCCTCCTGTCTGGTATTCTCCGTTAAAATGAATGATATATGAAAGATCACGCAAACGGCGGGTCCACCCTGCAGATCTTCAGTGTCTTTCCCATTTCCACCCGCAGTACAAACGGGAACTGGTTATATGCAACGCACAGCGGGTAATCTTCCCTCGGGAAGATATGCGCCTGTGCCGGGTCAAAGAACTGTTCGCCGCCATGGTCTTTCAGATAGTCGATCCGGCCGTCGATATCAAAGGGCTTCTCTTCCAGCAGTGCCTTGATATACTCCGCCGCAAGCAGATCTTCCGGAACCGGCGTGATCCCCGCCTTTCCCATCGCAATCAGCGAGACTGTCCCGGGATCCTTCGCGCGGATGTAGGAAGCGATCGCCTGTGCATTGACCAGACTGCCCGTAATGATCTCCGAAGCATTGGCACGCGCAGCATTGACGATCCCCTGCGTACCGGCGCTGGTGGAATGGATCATCGTCTTTCCCCGGAAGTCATAGTTGGATGCGTCCCAGGGTGAATTGCCCAGATCGCAGCCATCCACCTTCAAACCACCGCGCTCACCGAGCAGCACCCAGTCCGGATGCATCTCTTTCAGGGCAAATGCATCCTGCATACTCCCGATCGGATAGCAGACCTTCGCTCCCCCGTCAAAACAGTAGCATTCCGTTGTAAATGCGCGGAACACGTCGATTACGACGCTCAGGCCTTCCGCTTTCTTCGCGCCTTCTATCAGTTCCAGGATCTGTATCTTCATATGCAGCATCTCTCCTCATACTATTTTTCACAGTAACACCGCCTGCATGATGACGGCGCCCTCCATGTCCTTGATCGTAAATGTTCCATCTTCCAGCACTGCGTAGCTCGGCACGCTTCCGCCCTTTGGAATCGAGACAGAGCCCGGATTCAGCATCCATTTATCCAGTACCTTCTCCGCCCTGGGAACATGGGTGTGCCCATAGAGAAGGATATCTCCCGGCATCATCGGCGGCAGGTTCTCTTCGTTGTAAATGTGCCCGTGCGTGCAGAACATCATATGATCGCCCACCGGCATCAGGCAGTAATCCGCAAGCACCGGAAAGTCCAGAACCATCTGGTCCACCTCCGCCTCACAGTTGCCGCGCACGCTGACAATTCTCTCCTTCAGGGGATTCAGCATTGCGATCACATCTTTCGGGGCATACTCTCTGGGAAGATCATTGCGCGGACCATGATACAGGATGTCTCCAAGCAGGAGCATGCGCTTCGCCCCTTCCCTCTCCAGAGCCTGCAGAAGTTTTCTGCAGTACCAGGCGGATCCATGTATATCTGATGCAATCAGTATCTTCTTCATATAATCTGCATTCCTCTCCCTGATGATATTCGTCAGCCGTCCCATCCAAGACTACCCTTTTGTCCCGCCGCCGTCAATCACCGGAATCGTCTTTCACTGTCAGCACAAGACACACTGGCCAGGTTATAGTATGATATTAGGAAATGAACCGTATCCGCACAGAAACTGGAGGGTTGAAAAATGAAATACGGAAAATATGGTGATCATTATCTTGTCCGGATCGACAGAGGGGAAGAGGTGATGGAGTCCCTGACTGCCTTCTGCAAGGCAGAAAGCATATTGCTTGGCTCTGTCAGCGGCCTCGGCGCTGCAGATTATGCCAAAGTCGGAATCTACCGGGTCGCAGATCATAAGTTTGAGGGCAGAGAATTCTTCGGAGAGCAGGAAGTCTCCTCAATCGTGGGAAGTATCACACAGAAGGACGGCGAACCATACCTTCACCTGCATATCAATCTGTGCGATGACAATATGAACATCCACGGAGGACATCTGACCGCATGCAGGATCTCAGGGACCTGCGAACTGACCGTTACCGTTCTTGACGGACATGTCGGCAGAAAATACGACGAAGTGACCGGTCTGAATCTGTTTGATTTTGATTGAGCACATATCTGCCCGGCAGATATCTGTTTCGTCCAGATTTTCTGCATCCGAAATGACAACAGGAAGCGGCCGCACAGTGTCTGAACTGCCGGCCGCTTCCCTTTTCATTCTATATATCTTTCTGTTTTATTCAGGCTTTTCTTCATGCCGCCGAATGGCTGCCTGATCCCTTCTGTTTTCTCAGATGTTCGTATTCCCTGAGTTTTCGCACTTCCGCCGCGCTCAGATCTTTCGGAACCGTGATCTGGATGATCACATACAGATCGCCCCTGACCTTCGGATCCGAGACACTGGTCTTTCCCTTGCCGGCAAGCCGGAACTTCCGTCCGCACTGGCATCCGGGCGGGATCGTGAGCATGACGCTCCCATCCGGTGTGGAGACCCTGACCTCGCCGCCAAAGACAGCGGTCGTAAATGGGATGTGCAGACTCTTCTGCAGGTCAAGCCGCTCCGGTCCCCGTTCGCGGAACCCGCCTGCGCTTCCATAGGACGCCCTGTTCCCATATCCGCCGGCACTTCTGCGAAAGGCTCCGTTCCCATATCCGCTGTTTCCGGATTCAAAATGTACATCCTCGCCAAACAGATCTTTGAAGATGTCTTTCATGCCTGGATCGTCCGAGCTGAACTGCCATGTATGATAGGTTCCGCTGCCGTCCGACCATGCCCTTGCCCCGGATGATCCGGAGAATGGACCGTGTCCGAAGGGATCCTGGCCATAGAAACCGTTTCCGGCACCGCCTGCACTCTCATCAAAAGCGGCCATTCCGAACTGATCATACAGCTTCCGCTTTTCCGGGTCACTGAGGACATCATAGGCCTCGCTGATCTCTTTAAACTTCTGTTCTGCTTCTTTATTTCCAGGATTACTGTCCGGATGATACTTTCTGGCCAGTTTCCGGTATGCCTTCTTCAGATCCTTGTCCGCTGCGCCTTTGCTGCAGCCAAGGACCTCATAGTAGTCCCTCTTCGCGCTCATTCTCCCTCACCTCCTTACTGCGAGATCCTGCTTTCTGAAAAACAGCCCGGGATCTCTCCCGGGCCGCATCCTTATCTTATAACTGCGATCGGCAATGTCCCGGAGATCACCGGAATCAGCCTTCGATCTGGACAAAATGTCTCTTCTCTTCCACTACCTTCTGCTCCTCTTTCGGGATCGTGAGTTTCAGGATTCCGTCCTCAAACGATGCATGAATGTCTTCTTCGGTCAGATGCTCTCCGACATAGAAGCTTCTGCTCTGGCTTCCGGTATAGCGCTCTTTGCGGATATACTTACCCTCTTCGTTCTTCTCGTCATTCTCTACGTTCTTCTGTGCGGAGATGGTCAGGTAGCCATCCTTCAGCTCACAGGTAACGTCATCCTTCTTGAATCCCGGAAGATCGATATCCACTTCGTAGCCCTTCTCAGTTTCCTTCACATCGGTCTTCATGATCGCAGCTGCTCTGTGGCCATAGAGTTTCTTCTCCGGCTTCTGAGCATCTCTTCTGAACTCCGGCCAGAAGAAATCATCATCAAACCAGCTGTCAAACAGATTGTCATTAAAAAGTCTCGGTACCATCATCATAATTCATATCCTCCTTTGGATGTAATTTGTAATTTTTCGAGAAGCGGACCGGATCATTCATTCCTGTGATCTTTGTCCTTGATCTTCTTTCTGACTGTGTTATACCTCTTGTTACTAGCACTGTCAAGTGGCGAGTGCTAATTTTCTGAAAGTTTCACAATTGCGTCACAATTTGCGGCTCAGTTGTCAAGGAAAATGAACTCTGTTATGATTTTGAAAGATTTCAGAACGAACCGGAACGGATCAGGAAAGCAGGCGAGAATATGCATCAGATCAACTATAAGATGACAGTTCAATACGAAGGTACCCGCTATAAGGGATGGCAGAAACAGCCCCGGATCGACAATACGATCCAGGGAAAGCTCGAAACGCTCCTGTCCCGCCTGCTTGAGACAGATATTGAAGTTTTCGGAGCAGGACGCACCGATGCCGGCGTACATGCACTGGGACAGACCGCAAACTTCTGGGTATCGGAGGAGCGCCTGAACGCCTTCACGAAGAAGTATCCGTCCATGAAAGCCTCCTGGAGCAGTACTGCTGCCAGGGCGCAGGCCATGGCGGCCTCCGGCAGGGCTAAGCGCTCCACTCTGGTCCTGAGCCAGGATGCCATGCTCCTGGAAGCGCTCAACCACTACCTGCCGGACGACATCGCCATCCCGAAGATCGTCCGGGCCTCAGACCGGTTCCATGCCCGCTATCTCACCAGCTCAAAATGGTATCAGTACAGGATCCGCATTGCTCCCTTCCCCGATGTCATGAACCGCCGCTTTCTCTGGCAGTATGGTGAAGACCTGGATACAGAGGCGATGCTGCGCGCTTCCCGCGCGCTTCTGGGAACACACGACTTCACCAGTTTCTGCGGTCTGAAAATGAAAAAGAGCGCAGTCCGGACCATTACGCAGATCGACATCTCAAGACCGGATGACAATACGATCGTTCTGGATTATTACGGGGACGGTTTCCTGAATCATATGGTCCGCCTGCTCACAGGAGAACTTGTGGAGGTTGGGGCCGGCAGATCTGAGGAAAGTGCTGTAAAGGCCATCCTGGAAGCACAGAAAAAAGGAGCTGCGTGTCACACAGCTCCCGCAAGTGGTCTTACCCTGATGGAAGTACGCTACTGATCAGTTTCCATTTTTCTCATACCGGCTGCTCAGGATCAGAAGCCAGACTGCAGATCCGATCAGCACGGCCAGCGCCAGAAGCGACAGCACCCGGCTGACCGTATTCATCAGATCATAGGTCAGAAACGGCAGTGCGTCGATGGTGAAGTTCTGCGTTATGTTCACACCCTCCTGCGCAGCCTCCACCGTGAACATTTTATTGCGCAGCATGCAGATTCCAAAATCTGACAGTGCGAATACGGCACCGACAATATAGAGCACCCGCAGTGCGACAGGTTCCTTCACTTCATTTTTATCGGGAGTCCCGCTCAGACGGTTTCCCAGGTTCTCCCCCTTCACACCCATGTACAGAAGATAGATCCCAATGATCAGCTGAAACGAATCAATAAAACCTGTACCCATGGCAGCCTCCTGTCTTATGCTTTTCATTATGCCAAGATGATATCAGAGTATCCTGTGAAACCTCAGTTGTCAATTGATGTGCCTGCACGCTCCTGTCAGGCACTGCATCATCCCATGCTGAATTCTATCGTCGGTCCTCCTCCTTCGCATTGACTTTACATATGGCCATTCGTATAATATTAGTGCATCTTTGCCATTTTTATCAGGCATTGAATATACAATACAGACATCTTGCACAGTTTCATACAGGGAAAGGGAGAAGCAACGACATTTATACGATTATTTCGCTGCTTCTTTTTTCTACAGAAAGGCGGTGAGACACCATGGCCGTTGAGACAGCCGCAAAAGAGGTTCTCCGGATGGAGCATATCACAAAGCAGTTTGGCTCTGTCTATGCAAACCGCGATGTCAACTTCGATGTGCGCGCAGGCGAGGTCCATACCCTTCTGGGTGAGAATGGTGCCGGCAAGAGTACTCTGATGAACGTGCTCTTCGGACTGTACCAGCCGACAGAAGGAGACATCTACGTCCGCGGGCAGAAGGTGAAGATCGAATCTCCGTCCCATGCAGTAAAATGCGGGATCGGAATGGTCCATCAGCACTTCATGCTCGTTGAAGCAATGACGGTATTTGAGAACATTATCCTCGGAGATACACGCTCCAAAGGAATCTTCATCGACCAGAATGCCCGTAAGAAAGAGATTCTGGAGCTCTCTCAGAAGTACGGTCTGGACGCTGACCTGGATCAGCCCATCACAGAACTGGCGGTCGGCGCGCAGCAGAGGGTCGAGATCCTGAAAGCCCTGTACCGCGGGTGTGACATCCTGGTCCTGGATGAGCCTACCGCCGCCCTGACCGATACAGAAGCGGAAGGTCTGTTCGAGATCATGCGGAAACTGACGGGTGAAGGCAAGAGTGTTATCTTCATCAGTCATAAAATGCGCGAAGTGCTGCGTATCTCGGACCGTGTCACGATCCTGCGCGCAGGCCGGACGGTAGAGACCGTCAATATCGGGGATGTTACCGGTGAAGAGCTGGCGAACAAGATGATCGGCCGCGAGCTGAAGCCCTCCCAGTATGACAAGGTCGAGTCGGATAAAGATCCGGTCGCTGTCCTTGATCATGTCAGTTATCACAAGAGTTCCAAGCACAATGGCCTGAACGATGTCTCGCTTCAGGTGCGGCGCGGCGAGGTCGTCGGAATCGCAGGGGTCGATGGAAACGGACAGAGCCAGCTTGCCATGCTGCTGACCGGAAATATCGCCCCCGAAGAAGGCTCGATGGACCTGATGGGTTCCAAAGTGGCCCGCTTTGATCCGAACGGATTTATTCAGAACAACGTCGCCCATATTCCCGAAGACCGCAACAAGTCCGGTCTGGTGGGAAATATGTCGGTTGCGGATAACCTGGTCCTGAAGACTACCAGAGACAGGAGATTCTCCGACGCAAACGGGCTTCACCTCAAAAAAAAGGCGATCCGCGAATATGCTCTGGACATGCAGAAAGTGTATGACATCCGCTGCTCTTCGGTGGATCAGGAAGCCAGGAATCTCTCCGGCGGAAACCAGCAGAAGGTCATCCTGGCACGGGAGCTGGAGGCTGCGCCGGATCTTCTGGTTGCGGTGCATCCCACCAGAGGTCTGGATATCGGCGCTACCCGTTTCATCCATGACACCGTGATCACCCAGAGGGACAAGGGCTGCGGTATCCTGTTGATATCGGCAGACTTCGACGAGATCCTGGAAGTCTCTGACCGCATTCTGGTCATGTTCGAGGGACAGATCATGGGCGAGTATCCGGGCAAGAACCCGCCGATTGAAGAGATCTCTCTGGCAATGGCAGGAAAGTGAGGTGGCGCGAAGAATGAAAAATAAAGGCTCTGGGGCACTCATTATCGTTCCTGTGCTCTCTATCATTATCTCGTTCCTGATCGGCTGCATCATCATCGCTGCCCTCGGAGCGAGCCCGGCAGATGCCATGCGCTATCTGTGGAAGGGTGCTTTCGGAAATGTGCGGAATCTGGGAACTACCTTTTCCCGTTCCACACCACTGATCTTTACTACATTGTGCGCCTGCTTCGCATACCGCTGCGGCGTATTCAACCTGGGCGGTGAAGGCCAGTTCATCATCGGATCGATCCTGGCCTGCTACATCGCCACCAAGAGTCCCCTGACCGGGGTCCCGGCGATCATCCTGTGCGCAGCCGCAGGCGCTGTCGGAGGCGGTCTGTGGGCGATGCTCGCAGGACTGCTGAAGGTCTACCGCGGGCAGAATGAGATGATCATCACGATCATGCTGAACTACGTTGCGACCCTGCTGATGGGCGTGGTCTATACGAACTGGCTGCGTGACGGAAGCGTTCCGCAGACGGTAGCCGTTCCGGATGAGACCCAGCTTCCGTCCTTCCTGGGACTGAGAGCCACCATCGCATTTCCCATTGCCATCCTGGTCGGAATTATCATCTTCTATTTCCTGTTCTACACTTCCTCCGGCTTCCAGCTGCGGGCGGTAGGACTGAATATGACAGCGGCCAGAGTCAATGGGTTCAATGTCAGGCGGTATCTTCTCATGAGTTTTGTCGTTTCCGGAGCGATCGCCGGACTGGGCGGCGCGCTGGAACTTCTCGGTACACAGCTTCGTCTGATCAACGGTTTCGGTGCCGGCTACGGATTTGACGGCGTTGCCATGGCACTGATCGCAAGCCTTCACCCGCTGGCGGGCATCCTGGTCGCGATCTTCTTCGCAGCTCTGCGTGTCGGATCCACGACCATGCAGACCGCAACCGGAGTTCCGACCAGCGTGTCAGATATCATCCAGGCACTCGTGATCGTTTTCACCGTCGCAGGTATGGCCATGGTGAAACTTCCGGAATTCAAGAGCCGGTTCGCACGTAAAGCTAGATTGGAGGCGTGAATATGGGATCATTTATAGCAAATCTGATTCTGGCAAGTGTCAGAATGGCCTCCCCGCTGATCTTCCTCTCCCTGGCGGAGCTGTACTCGCAGCGTGCGGGACTGGTCAACATCGGTATTGAAGGAATCGCTGCGATCGGGTCCCTCACCGGCTTCCTGATCAGTCTGATCACCGGCAACCCGCTGCTTGGCGTACTGGCCGGTGCTCTTGCAGGCATACTGGTCAATATGATCTTTGCCTACGCAACGATCAGCCTGTGCGCAGAGCAGATTGTATATGGCATGGCCATCAACATCTTCGCTCCGGCGCTGGCAGCGTTCATTTACAGAGTCTACTTCGGATCCGGCAGTGAACTGGTGCAGGCCGGCCTGATGGGCACCCTGAAAAATATGCTGGGCATCAAGAGCAACAACTTCCTGGTGAATCTGTTCCTGGACCAGACCCCGATGGTGTACCTGGCCTATGTGCTCATCATATTGACCGCCATCTACTTCACCCGCACCAAATCGGGTCTGAATTACAAAGCAGTGGGTGAATATCCGAAGGCAGCCGCTACACTCGGCATCAATGTCATCGGCATCAAGTATCTGTCCTGCGTGATCTGCGGCGCACTTGCCGGTATCGGCGGCGCTTACCTGACCACCTGCTACTCCAAGACATATGTGGACGGAAATGTGGCAGGCCGCGGATTCATCGCGCTGGCAGCTGTCATCTTCGGGCGCTGGAGTTCCGGCGGCGTACTGATTGCCTGCCTGTTCTTCGGATTCTGTGACGCTCTGCAGATCCGTCTGCAGCTGGTCAACAACACCCTGCCCTACCAGTTCTTCCAGATGATCCCTTACGTGGCTACCATCGTGGTCCTGGCTATCATCGGCGCGAAGAAGGCCGGCCCCAAGAGCAGCGGGCAGCCATACCGCAAGGAAGAGCGCTGACGGACGCTGCATATATGTATGCAAGCCTCTTCGCAAAGAGCCATGAAGCATTGTGAAGCGGATGCGATACTTATATAATAATTCTATATGTAACTATTGGAAACACGCAGAAGGCATTCACCAAAGGAGGTACACATGAACAGAAAACTCATCGCTATGGTTATCACTGGAGCTATGGTCGCTTCCATGGTTCCGACCTTCACAGCACATGCTGACGACACCCGCACGATTGCTATGATCTGCGACTCCAGCATCTCCGACGGCGGCTGGGGCATGGCCTGCTACAATGCCATGATCGACGCAGCCGAGCTGGCCGGATGGGAGACCATGTACTCTGACAGCATCGCGCAGTCCGCGTACTATGACACCATCGTATCCTACTGCGATCTGGATGTGGATATGATCTATGCTCCGGGCAACCAGTACACCGACGCAGTCCTTCAGGCTGCTGAAGAGTATCCGGACATCGCTTTCGCTCTGCTGAACGGCGGCCCTGACACTCCGGAGAAAGCTGTAAACGGCAATGTATCCTCTCTTCTTCCGAACGCAACGCAGATCGGCTGGATCGCAGGCGCTCTTGCAGGCCTGATGTCCGAGTCCGGAACCATCGCGTTCATCGGCGGCATGGAGCTGGATACCACTCGTGCCAAATATGCAGGCTACAGCGAAGCTGCTGCTTTCGTAGCAGAAGAACACGGCAAGACCATCTCTGTCCTGGATCCGGTCTACTCCGGTGACTTCTCCGCATCCGACAAGGGCCTTGAGTTCGCAAAAGCCATGATGGATCAGGGAGCAGACGTATTCTTCGGCGATGCATCCGCAGTTGACTCCGGTGCACGTCAGGCAATTGACGAGGCAAATGAAGCAAACGGCGCAATCACGGTATATGACATCGCGCAGCCGGCTGATCTGCTCGGCCAGAATGAATGTGTCATCGGCAGCCAGGTTACCGACAACTCCATGCTGATCAAGCTGAGCATGGAAGCTGTAGAAAATGATTCCTTCGGCGGCGAGACTCTGTATGGCACTCTGCAGAACGGCGTTCTCAGCGCAGGCCAGCTGAACACCGATGTTGTTCCGGAAGATGTTCAGACGGCATATGCGGACTACATCCAGCAGATGGTCGACGGCACCTTCATGGGCGGCGCAGCTGAGACCGAAGCTGAGTAAGTCAGCAGAGCAATAGAAAAACCGGCAGAGCCTGCCGGTC
The DNA here is from genome assembly GCA_900313765.1 of uncultured Eubacteriales bacterium. Lineage (GTDB taxonomy): Bacteria > Bacillota > Clostridia > Lachnospirales > Lachnospiraceae > Porcincola. The sequence continues at coordinate 1,408 of OMSN01000030.1, read as the reverse complement.
GCACAATCTGACCAAAACATGAAACGAGGGCTGCCGCAGCATCTTCTGCGACAGCCCCCTGTTTTTCCATTTTATATATTTATATAGCTGTCTTCATACCCTGTCTGGTATCTGGAGACTGTGATTACATCCTGAACCAGATGCGGATAATAGTTTTTTTCATTGCTTTGATCATTGTATTTTTCCCCTTCCGTATTTTTTTATCTATATCTTCATTTTTATGTAATTTCTTAACCTGATTAGATATACGGAGAAGGATAGAAAAATCCACGAAAAAAAGTACAAGCGCCATCACTTGTGCAGTTTTGCGCAAGTGGAGGCGCTTGTTTACGTTATTTACATCTTCTTCAGTTCGGATGCAGCGAAGGGAATGGCCAGCAGGAAGGAGAGAACATCTGCGCATGCCTGTGAGATCTCAACGCCGAACAGGCCAAACAGTCTGGGCAGGATCAGGATCATGGGGATGAAGAAGATTCCATTCCTTGCAGAGGAGGCAATGGATGCCTTCACGCCTTTCCCGGTCGACTGCAGCATCATGTTGGTTATGACGATCGTCGCCATCAGCGGCAGCGAGATTGCCTGCGCTCTCAGTGCAACCGTCCCGACTGCGATGACTTCCGGGTCATCCCGGAAGAAGCTGATGATCTGTGGTGCGAATGCCAGACACAGTGCAGAGGCTGCTGTCAGGATGATGGTCCCGTACTTTACACAGAAGAAATACCCTTCCTTCACCCGGCCATACAGACCTGCCCCGTAGTTGAATCCGCACACCGGCTGATAGCCCTGGCCGAATCCGATCAGTGCGGATGCCAGCAGCATCAGGACACGGGTCACAACAGACATCCCTGCGATCGCGGCGTCGCCGCCCATCTGTCCTGCTGTCTGGTTCAGCAGCAGTGTCGCGATCGCTGCAAGTCCCTGGCGGGCCAGAGCCGGACTTCCGCCATTGATGATCTCTTTCAGATAGTGTCTGTTCAGCCGTACATTCGATATTTTCAGGTGAATGTTGTCACCCTGCGCGCTTCCGATCAGCAGGACCACAAAACTGATAAACTGCCCTGAGACAGTCGCGATCGCTGCGCCGGCAACGCCCATGTGGAACACAAACATCAGCAGCGGATCCAGGCCGATATTGATGGCGGCTCCGCACAGAAGACCGACCATCGCGTAGACTGCGCTTCCCTGGAATCGCAGCTGGTTATTGATCACAAACTGCGCCATCATGAACGGGGCGCCGAGCAGAATGATCCTCATATAGATCAGGGTATCATGGATCGTCGTATCTCCTGCCCCCAGGGCATATCCCAGAGGTCTGGCAAACACATTTCCCAGAATCGCGACGATCACGCCGAGGATCAGCGCAAGGGCAAACCCTGTTGCGGCGACTTCATTTGCCTCCTGCTTCTTG
>OMSN01000102.1 GCA_900313765.1 uncultured Eubacteriales bacterium | reverse complement strand
AGAAGATCTGTCTGCCCTGCATGGTCTGTCAGCCGCATGGACTGTGGCTGTCCCTTGGTCAGAAGATAGATTACATTGAAGTTGTTCAGGTTGCCCGTAAACTGTGTCAGCAGGAATGGTCCCGTCACAAAGAGCATATACGGAAGCGTAATGCTCCAGAACATCTGGAACGGAGAGGCGCCGTCGATCCTGGCGCTTTCATACAGTTCCTCCGGGATATTCATCAGAAGACCGGTGGCGATCAGCATCATGTACGGGATGCCGATCCATACATTTACCACGATGATCGTGATTCTTGCCAGCATCGGATCGGTCCAGAAAGGAATGGGAGAAGTAATCCAGCCCCATTTCAGAAGATATCCGTTCACCAGGCCGTCGTTGGCAAACATCTTATAGATGTACAGCAGAGAAACAAACTGCGGCACGGCGATCGTCATAACCAGGATTGTCCGCCAGAGCTGCTTGAAGCGGATTCCTTTCTTATTGATAAGGATCGCCACGCCCATCCCCAGAAAATAGTTCAGGAAGGTCGCAAAAAACGCCCAGACCAGCGTCCAGAGCAGAACGGTCAGGAAAGTACTTCCAAAGCCTGCCTTGCCAAAGGAAAACAGTTTGCTGAAATTCTCCAGCCCTACCCAGGTAAACAGGTTCGAAGGTGACTGATGGTTCTTATCATAATTCGTGAAGGCCACACAGATCATGAATAGAATGGGCAGCACCGTAAACACAAAGATCCCCAGTGTCGGAAGCGCCAGCAGGGTCTTGTCAAAATTGGTGTCCAGAAGCGATCCCAGAACCTTCCTGTTAGACGGAAGTTTTTTGCCGCTTCTCAGGAGTAGTTCTTCCTTGCGGTTTTCCTGGATATTCAGGTACCAGATCAGGATAACGATACCGATCAGGATGATCGTCAGCAGGCCAAACAGCAGAATCAGGAAACTGTTGTCACCATACACGGTAACACGGCCTTTCTTTGCTGTCTCGACCGTACCAAGTGTTGTTATCTTGCTCAGGTAATCCGCTCCGAAAAAGACCATATAGAGGATAAATGCGATCTCTGTCGCGAGATAACCAAGCCCCTTTACGATCTGTCCTCTTGCCAGAGGACCAAAACCAAAGATGAGGTACGACAACCGCGTTTTCCAGTCACCATCCACGAATGTCGTCCCGATCTGCGATATACTCTTGCCAAATGCGGAGAATCCCCCCGCTGCAGCGTTTTTGTTTTCTGTTTTCATCTCTCTCCCCTCCGCAGCATATGCCGGTCTGCTGTCAACAGACTGAATGATTACGGCGGGGCATAATGCCCCGCCGCTGAATCAAAGTCATATTATTACTGTGCGTAGGATAAGCAGGTCTCCTGGAATTTATCAAGAGCCGCCAGCAGATCATCATCCGAACTGTCCTTGGACAGCTCGCCGCTGATGATGGAATCGCCGAGAGATGTTGCAAGGCTCCAGTAATCGCCGGGATACTGACCCTGCGGAATCGTATACTGCAGCTGCTCGCCAAGTGCTGCCAGCGCTTCATTGGCCTGTACTGCGTCACTGGCCTGTGCTGCCAGATTGGAGGGGCCCCATTCGACTGCCTCAAAGCGGGCGATCTGAGCTTCCTCTCCCGACAGCCATGCTGCCAGAGCATCGCAGGCAGCCAGCTTCGCTTCATCCTCCTGCGGCTTGACGCCAAGAAGTTTGAAGCCGCCGAAGCCGCTCATCTGGTAGGTTTTGCCATCAGAGCCTTCAAAGGTCGGAAGCTTTGCGCAGGCGTAATTATCGCCGAAGAGATCCTGCACTGCGCCTGCGTCCCAGGTGCCATCCACGATCGCAGCTACATTCGTTGCTTCTCCTGCCGCGGAACCGTTCTGGAATGCCGGGGATGCTTTCAGTTCAACCATCTCTCTCAGAGCAACAAGTCCCTGATCGGAAGCATAATTGGCATTGCATGCGGTAAAGTTGCCGTGTCATAAGTCAGATCTGCACCGGTGGCAAAGAAAAATGCCGTCTGATACCAGCCGGAGTTGATCTCCATATAGAAATTCTTGCCGGCTGCCTCGCAGTCTGCAACGATCGCTTCCAGACTCGAAGGATCTTTCACGACACTCTTGTCATAATACAGGAAATAACCGTTATCTGAGGTCAGCGGATACGCATACAGCGTTTCTCCGACGGTCGCTGCCGCCACGGCACCCGGATCATTCTCCGCTTTAACCTTCTCTGCATTCTCCGGTTCCACATCGATCAGCGCGCCTGCGGAAACCAGACGTGCGATCTGATCCTGCGCAAAACCAAAGATATCCGCGCCGGCCTCAACGTCCGTGATCATGTTGCCTGCCGCATCGCCTTCGCCTACGGGTTCAACAACATAATCATAATCTGCATAGTCCGGATTCGCCTCCTTGAAGGCTTCGATCTGTCCATTTGTAAAATCCACCACATTGTCCGCGACCCAGACTTTGATCTCATCTGCGTTCGCAGTGATGCCCATCGCTGTAACTGCAAGGGCACCAGCCATAATGATTGTTGCTAACTTTCTCATGGCGTCTCCTCCTTGTTGTGACTGTTGAACAGGTTTGCTGTAAAAGATGGAATAATTTTAGCACTATTCAACAATCAGTGTCAATGAGGCAGAGTCATTATGATAGCCGTAGACAGATATGATGGCCGTTTTTTTATACAGTCTGTCCTTTACCGGCTTTCCAGTGCCCGCAGCACATTCTTTTTGCATGTCAGGAATTCCTGCGTGAGGTTGAATTCCCTGCGGTCATTCCTCGGACGGTCTATGACGATCTCATCTTTGATCTGTCCCGGGGACCCGGTCATGATATAGATCCGGTTCGACAGCAGGATCGCCTCATCGATGTCATGCGTGATAAAGATCGTCGACAGGTTGATCTTCTCCATGATATCCAGATACCAGGTGTGGATCTGGCCTTTCGTGATGGTATCCAGCGCACTGAACGGTTCATCCAGAAGCGCCACGCCCTGGGATCCGAGATAGGTCCGCAGCAGCGCTGCCCTCTGCCGCATGCCGCCCGACATGGCAGCCGGGTAGAGTTCCTGCGTCCCGTCCAGGCCGAATTCCTCAAACAATGGATCCGCCTGCGCGCGCGCTTCTTTTTTGCTGACCCCCTTCAGTCTCAGGGGAAGGGATACGTTGTCGATCACCTTCATATGCTCCAGCAGAAGATCCTTCTGAAGCATATAACTGATCTGTCCGGGCTTACCGGTCACATCCTCCCCGTGAAGAAGCACCTTGCCGCTGTCGGGCTGAAGGATCCCGGAGATCACGTTAAACAGCGTGGTCTTGCCCGATCCGCTCACACCCAGAAGAGAGACCAGTTCGTTTTCCATAAGACGGATCGAGATATCCTGTATGATCACTCTTCCTGAAAATGATCTGGTGATATGTTGTGTGCTCAGTGCCTCCATATACCCTCCGGCAATCCTGTTCCCGTCTGTAATCTTCAGCTCAGGTAATCGTTGCTGTATCCCATCGTGCGAAGATCATGCTCGGTCAGCTTATTTTCATACAGCCAGCCATAAAACGCATCCCAGCGCTCCGGATCAAATACACCCCACTTCTCGGCATCATCGATATACTTGGCAGACAGCCACTCCTGGCTGGCATAGACCAGTTCCTCAGACCCCTTCAGCGAGCCGGTGGAATCTCCCTCGATCAGCATGTCTGCAGCTTCCTTCGGGTTCTCCACCGCATACTCATATCCTCTGCGGGTCGCATCTAGGAAAGCCTTCGCTGTCTCCGGATCCTTCTCCAGGAATTCGTTGTTCGCAAGAAGGACAGGTGTGTAATAGTCCAGTTCCGGTGCGATATCACTGAAGTTCCAGTAATCACAGTCAACGCCTTCGATCTCGGCATTCACACCGCTCCAGCCGTAGAAGACCCAGACTGCGTCCGTCTGATGGGCAGCCAGTGCAGCCGGCTCATCCGTGATATCATTGGGGATCAGTGTCAGGTCATCAAAAGAAGCGCCTTCCTGTTCCATGCAGTATCCGATCATTGCCATCTCGATCGGAGATTCCCATGTGGAATAAGTCTTTCCGGCCAGTCCCTTCGCAGAAGTGATCCCGTCACCGGCTCTGGAAAGGATCCCGGATGTGTTGTGCTGGAGCATCGCCGCCACCGCGGTCACTCCCAGCGGCTCGTCCAGATCCAGGGAAGCTGCCATCGTATCCTGTGCATCCACAGCGAATTCAGCCTGGCCCGCCGCGCACATCAGAACCGCGCCATTCTCCGGCGGCTGTACAATGGAGACGTCCAGTCCGGCTTCTTCATAATAGCCAAGTGCCTGAGCCGCATAAACGCCCGTATGATTGGTATTGGGCGTCCAGTCAAGGCAGAAAGTGATCGGCTTCAGTTCCTTCGCTTCTGTCTCATCTGCACAGGCAGGAACCACGGCAGATACTGCAAGGCCGAGAGAGATGACTGCTGCTATAATTGGTTTTCTGTTCATAATTCATTACCCCTCTTTTTTCTGTTCTGCCTTGACGCCGGTCCACGGCATCGAGACGGTCCGGATCAGGTCCACCAGAGCCATCAGAAGCAGACTTATGATTACGATTAAAATGATCACGGCAAACATCCGGTCAAATGCATATGCCTTCTTGACCCTCGTCATATATACGCCAAGACCTTCGAATCCGCCCAGCCATTCGGAGATGACCGCTCCGACCACAGCATAGGAAGCGGAGATCTTCAGTCCCGAGAAGAAGTGCGGGAGGGCAGACGGGAACTTTACATACCGGAAGATCTGATACCTCCCGGCTCCCATTGCTCTCATCAGACTGATCTCATCCGGATCAACCGACCTGTATCCTTCCAGCAGTCCGACTGCGATCGGGAAGAATGTCGTGATGACCACCAGTGTGATCTTCGGCGCCATCCCAAACCCCATCCACAGCACCAGCAGAGGGGCAATGGCGATCGTCGGGATCGTCTGAGTGATGACCAGGATCGGCGACAGCGCCTGATCCAGCCACATGAAACGGTCCATCACCGTTGCGATCACAAAGGCAAGTCCGATCCCGATCACAAGGCCATAGGCTGCCTCCTGCAGGGAGGTCTTCGCATGATACATCAGGTTCGGGAAGTCTCCGATAAACGCCCTGACCACATCTACCGGTGAAGGCAGCATGTAAGAGGGCACCATTCCGGATGCGCAGATCGCCCACCAGAAGAGCAGGATCAGCGCCAGGGCCAGCACCGCCGGTATCTTACTGGTGATATTTTCCGATCTTTCTTTCAATTGAGAGAACCTCACCTTCCGGTTTATAACTTACCTTGACATAAGCCGCCACCGACGGAGCGCCGGCCTTGATGGCGATATGCTGGCATTCCTTGACGATATCCATCAGCTCATCGTACGGACCCTCGATCGTAGTCTCAAACGGACCTACATAATAGTTGTAACCGGTGCTCTTGATATACGCGATCACCTCGTCAACGATCCTGCACAGTTCATCCTCGTCCTGTACGCCCGGAAGGGTCTGAATAGCTACACTTGCTTCCATGAGAATTCTCCTTTCTGCATTAAAAACTGCATAAAAAAACCTCCTGCGCATGCAAGAGGAATCAAAGCTTATCAAAATATGCTTTTGATCGCTTCCCTACGCCGGTATGATCCGGATCAGGTAATGAGGGTCAGTAACAAAGGTTACTCTCTCAGCTTTCGCTCCCCTAGCACTTATGTAAGAATAATAAACAGAACCATCTCCCGTGTCAAGCCGGGTATCAGGACATTATCCGTCACATCCGAAACGGATGCCTGCAGAGAATCTCGCCTTCTCCAGGACATCCATGACGATCAGGCTATGTTCCAGAAGTTTCGAGGCCTGCTGCGCATCCTTCCCGTCGATGATCGCTGCAAAGTCCACAAACTCGGCACACATGCGGTGATGGACCGGCTGTGCCTTATAGCTCCTCCTTGTAAAGGAGCGGTCCACGCTTCCCGAGGCACTCAGCTGCGTCTGGCCTGCGGCTTGGGCACTGCTTCTGACGACTGCCACCTCCAGATCATTGTCCACATTCGGCTTGCCGTTCATCCGCATCCATCCGCTCTCACCCTGGATCACAGCGGCGTTGGGTCCGTCGGTATCCTTGGTGCCGATACACATCACCTGGAACTGCGGATAGGACAGGATCACGATCCCCGAAGTATCGACCCCGTTATAGCCAATATTCGGATAATACATCACATCCTCCGGCGCGCCGAACAGGCCCGTCGCCAGATAGATGTTGTAGAGGTTCATGTCATAGAGCGCGCCTCCGGACAGCTGCGGGTCAAAGGTCGGCGCGATCTTCCCGTTCAGATAATCCGTATACTTGCTCGAATACTGGGAAAATGTGAACTGCGCAATCCGCACCGGTCCGAGATTCTCCAGTTCTTCCTTCATGAGACCGAAGACTTTATTGTGCGTGTTTGTGATCGCTTCCAGCACATAGCAGCCGGTCTGCTCCGAGATCCGGGCAAGCTCCTGTGCCTCCTGCACCGTTGACGTCAGCGGTTTCTCCAGAATCACATGTTTTCCGGCAAGCAGCGCTGCTTTTGTATATGCAAAATGAGCGCTGTTGATCAGTCCAATATAGACTGCGTCCACATCCGCCTGTTCAAGCAGCTGGTCATAGTCTGTATAGACCTGGTCGATCCCATACTGCGCGGCCAGTTCCTCACCGGTATGCTGGCTGTGCGGCCTTGCATAGATCGCCTTCACACAGATGCTGTCAACAGCCGTAAGGGCTCTGAGAGCCTCATGCACGATCTTACCTGTTCCGATTATTGCAAGCTTCATATATCACCCATCTGCTTTCAGGAATCACTCAAACAGATCCAGAATCTGCGCCTTATCTTCATCCGTGAGAGAACCCGGCTTCCAGCCCATGGTCACTGTATCATCCGCATATCTGGGGATCAGATGCATATGGAAATGGAATACCGTCTGTCCGGCTGTCTCTCCGTTATTCTGAACCAGATTGAAGCCGTCCGCATGCAGTCCCTCATAGAGCCTGGTGCCGACTTTCTTCGCCACACCTGCAGCTTGTCCGAGGACATCTTCCGGAATCTCAAACAGATTCGCATAGTGATCCTTGGGAAGGACCAGGGCATGTCCCTTTGCTGCCGGATTCAGATCAAGGATCACACGGAACTGTTCATCCTCATAGAGTGTGGCAGACGGGATCTCCCCATTTGCGATCTTACAGAAAATGCAGTTACTGTCTTTCATTTTCAGTTACCTCCTTATGTTCATTTATCGATATACATTTATATTGCACGTACGATCCTCTTCTTCGGACGATACAGCACCAGTGCCAGGAGAAATCCCACGGCAAGTCCGCCGATATGCGCCGCATTGTCAACACCGGTATCCACCAGGCTCTGCATGATCATCAGCACGATCATAAGTCCAAGCCTGCGCATATTATGACGCCCGAAACTCCTTCGGTTATACAGAGCAAAATACAGAAATGCGCCCATGCAGGCGAAGATCGCTCCGGAAGCTCCCGCCGCAACCGCATATCTGCCGGTTCTCATTCCCAGCATCATGGAGATGACATTTCCACCGATTCCGCCAACAATATAGATGATCAGATAACGGACCGGTCCCATAACGGACTCCACGATATCGCCCAGGAAGAGCAGACTGAACATATTATAAGCCAGATGCTCGAATCCAAAATGAAGGAACATCGACGTAAACAGCTCATACCATTTTCCGCCGACCACATCCTGCGTCAGCATCGCCCCGTGTGTGGCCATAAAGGCCGTATCGTTCGTCGATCCGGTCATGGACAGCCACAAGAAGACCGCCACGTTGGCGATCAGGATCATATATGTTGTGATCGGACGATTCTCCTTCAAAGCTGTGCGACCGCCTCTCCGATATGCCGTACACCGATCAGTTTGATACCGGTGACATTCTTGACCGAGCGCATCGATGCCTGCGGCAGAACACATGTCGTATAGCCCATTTTTTTAGCCTCCAAAACACGCTGCTCCGGCATCGTGACACCGCGCACCTCGCCCGAAAGGCCGACTTCTCCGAAGACGATCGTCTTCTCATCAACAGCTTTGTTGCGGTAACTGGAGACCAGGGCCAGCACGATTCCAAGATCAATAGCCGGCTCATTCATCCGAATACCGCCGGCGATATTGACATAGGCATCCTCATCGGACATATCTATTCCGAGTCGTTTTGACAATACGGCGATGAGGAGATTAACCCTGTTAAAGTCACAGCCTGACGCCGTACGTCTC
>OMSN01000075.1 GCA_900313765.1 uncultured Eubacteriales bacterium | reverse complement strand
TATGTATACGATTTCTGCGATACCGGACTGGTCACGCCGCTTGCGAAAATGTATACGCTCGGCCATGATTTCATTCCGTCACCGAATCATGCAGGCGGCCTCAGATACCATGGCATGAGTCCGGTTCTGTCCCAGCTGTATGCAGACGGATACATGCGTGCGGTTTCAGTTGAGCAGACTTCCGTATTCCAGGCAGCTGAGCTCTTCGCCCGCACAGAAGGCATCCTTCCGGCTCCGGAATCCAGCCACGCGATCCGGGCTGCCATCGATGAAGCGCTCAAGTGCAAAGAAACAGGAGAAGAGAAGACGATCATCTTCGGCCTGACCGGTACCGGATACTTCGAATGAATGATTACATCCCGACAGATGAGGATCTGGAGAAAGGATTCGCGTCAATCCCGAATCTTGGACTGTAAGGAGATCCTCCGGCAGCAGAACGGTCTGTAAAGTAGAAAACGGTTTACGGCCGGTGAGCCTTTCAAAGTAAACAAATATGGCCCTGCGGCAGTATCAATGTGCTGCCGCAGGGTATTTTTTTGCAGTTATAGTTTATAATCATAGATTCTGTTCACATTTAAAACACAGAAAAACAGCAATTGCGTCACAGAATCAGTCTACATTGTTCCCTGAAGAAATAAAAAAGGCCTCAGGGCTGAGAAAGAAAAGGAGCATGATACCATGGCTAAGGAATCAAAGATGATGACGCACAAGTATGTCCGGTCAGCGTTCGGACTGTTGGCGGCAGGCGTGCTTACCGCGTCACTGATGAATCCGGTGTGTGCATTTGCAGACGAAGAAGAGACGGAAAGCACTAAGATAACAGCTGCGCAGTCTTCTGAAGTGACATTCAGTACAGACTATCCGGGAGTAACCATGAAACCCGGAGACACTTCAACATTTACTCTGTATATAACAAACACAGGCTCGCAGGAGACCAGTGTATCGCTCAGTGCCGAAGACCTTCCCGACGGATGGGAGGGAACCTTTAAAGGCAGTTCCAACGAAGTATCCATGGTGCATGTCGGCGCCATGCAGACGAAAGATGACTCCCCCTCTCTCAGCTATTCGCTGACGATTCCGGAAGATACAAAAGAAGATACCTATACGATCACGCTGAACGCGCAGGGCGGCGATGTGGACGAAGACCTTGCACTGACTGTCAAGGTTGATGCTGAGGAGAAGGTTGTCGGCTCCGGTGATTTCTCGACAGATTACGCAGAACAGGAAGGAACCTCCGGCACCAAGTTCAGCTACACCACGACTCTGTCGAACAACAGCGGTGAGAATCAGACCTACTCGCTGACAGCAGCAGGGGCTCCTGAGGGATGGAATGTGACATTCACACCTTCCGATGCAGGATCCGCCACATCATCGGTTCCGGTGGATGCAGGTGCAAGCACTACGATCACCGTGGCTGTGACCCCGGCTCAGAATGTGACAGCAGGCGAGTATCCGATCACACTGACTGCAGCCAGCGCGGAGGAGAAACTGGAACTGCCGGTAACGGTGAAGATCACAGGATCCTACGGACTGGAGTGCACGACCCCTACCGGCAATCTGTCCGCCAAAGCGTTTGCCGGAGAGACCAGGGACGTTTCACTGATCCTTCAGAATACCGGCAACATCGACCTGACAGGGATCAGCCTCAGTGCACAGGCGTCCACTGACTGGGAAGTGACATTTGACCAGGATACGATTGACAGCATTGCTGCCGGAGAGAGTGCAGAGGTGACTGCGCATATCACCCCGGCAAAGGATGCGATCCTTGGTGACTATGTGACTGCGATCACAGCATCCAATGAGGCGGTCTCATCGGAATGTGACCTCAGAGTATCCGTACAGAACCATACCAGCTGGGGCATCGTGGCAGTTGCGATCATAGCAGCTCTGGTACTCGGACTGGCAGTGATCATTCGCAGATTTGGCAGGAGATAATTATGACGGATTCAACGATTATCCGTACCGAAGATCTGACCAAAGCCTATGGCACAAAAGTTGCGGTGAACCACCTCAATCTTGAGATTCACAGAGGTGAGATATTCGGGCTGCTGGGACCGAATGGTGCGGGAAAGACAACGACAATATTGATGCTTCTGGGCCTTACGGAACCGACTCTGGGAAATGCACACATTGATGGACACGACTGTACCAGGGAATCCATGCAGGTGAAACGGATCACAGGGTACCTGCCGGACAATGTTGGCTTCTACAGTGACATGACAGGCAGGGAGAATCTTCGCTTCACAGCAAGACTGAACGGGATCCCGGAAAAAGAGATTAACCCGCTGATCGACAGACTCCTTGAACGCGTGGGAATGACATATGCGGCAGACCAGAAAACAGGGACCTATTCAAAGGGTATGAGACAGAGACTCGGCATTGCGGATGTGCTGATCAAGGATCCGCAGGTCATTATCATGGATGAACCGACGCTCGGCTTGGACCCGGAAGGAATGAGAGAATTCCTGAAACTGATCAAACAGCTGAGCGTGCAGGACGGGAAGACAATCCTTGTCTCCAGCCATCAGCTCTATCAGATCCAGCAGATCTGTGACCGGGTCGGGATCTTCGTGGATGGAAGCCTGATCGCCTGCGGAGGGATCACGCAGTTGGGCAGCCAGATTGCCTCCAGGGGACATTATACGATGGAGATCGAAGTGGAACCCTGTGACGACAGGTTCCTGGGATACCTGGAAGGACTGCATTCCATCACGGGGATCACCAAAGAAGGCAATACGTTTGTGATCAGTTCCACGGAAGATCTGCGCGGAGGGATCACCCGATTCCTTGGAATGAATGGCTATAAGCTTCTGCATATGCATCAGAAGGGCGGAGACCTTGATGAGATCTACAGAGTATACTTCGAGGAAGCCGAGAAAGAAGAAGGAGATGAGAGCAATGGTAAAGGCGGCAGGAGAAAACGCCGTTTCGGCCGCAGAGGCAGTGAAACGAGATAAGATCCGGTATCACAGTCTGACAGCACTGTACCGCAAAGAGATGGCCGATCATGTGACAAGCAAGCGGTTTATCATTATCCTGATCCTTGTGATCGCCATGACGATCGCGAGTGTATACGGAGCAGTTACAGGGATCAGCAGTGCGATCAAAAATGCTGCCGCCGATCCGAAAGCAGCATTCGATTCATCCTATATGTTCCTGAAACTGTTCACAACAGGGGGAAGTTCGATTCCTTCGTACATGTCACTGGTTGCACTGATCGGCCCCTTTATCGGCCTGATCCTCGGATTTGATTCCATCAATTCCGAGAAGAACAGCGGTACGCTGAACCGTCTGGTGTCACAGCCGATCTACAGGGATTCCATTATAATAGGAAAGTTCCTTGCATCAGCCACTCTGATCGTGGTCATGGTATTCAGTACGGGGATCGCTGTGGGGGGTGCCGGGTTTCTGGCGTCAGGGATCCGCCCGACCGGGGAAGAGGCAGTCAGAGTTCTGCTCTACCTGATCTATACGGTCATCTACATCTGCTTCTGGCTGGCGATGGCCATGCTGTTCTCAGTCTTTGCAAGGCATGCGGCAACTTCGGCGCTCTCTTCGATCGCGCTGTGGCTGTTCTTCGCGATCTTCATGAGCCTTCTTGCAGGGATCATTGCAAATGCGGTCTTCCCGGTCAATACAGAGTATCAGCAGGCGGTCAATGCACTGAACAACTACAACCTGAATATGAACCTCAACCGCATCTCGCCGTACTATCTGTACTCAGAGGCGAGCTCCGTTCTGATGAACCCGGCGACGAGAGCGATCAACGCTGTGTCCTATGCACAGCTTGTCGGTGCGCTGAGTGGGTATCTGTCCCTGGGACAGAGCATCCTGCTGGTGTGGCCGCATCTGGTCGGACTGCTCGCACTGACATTTGCAGCATTTGCGATCTCTTACGTAGGCTTCATGAGACAGGAGATCAGAGGAAACTGAATCCGGTTTTAGACTATTTCACTTAAGATGAAGCGGAATATCCCGTTTTTTTATGGGATATTCCGTTGTTTTTCTGCTTGCAATCAAACACTTGCTGGAATATAATAATCGAGTGTCTTTGCGAAAAGGGGTTATTGCGCCCTTTCGAAAAGAGGCAGACAGAATAAATTAAGAAAGGAGGACATGCAGGGATGAAGGTTCGCTCATCTGTGAAGCCGATCTGTGAGAAGTGCAAGGTTATCAAGAGAAAAGGCAGAATTATGATCATCTGCGAGAACCCGAAGCACAAACAGAGACAGGGCTGATCACAGCAGGAACACTTATTGATTTATTTTTATGAAGCGGAACGCGTCCGCAATTCAGATGGACGCTGACAATATATATTGAGATGTAACCTGTTCATGTCAGGCTGACTCATATTTATATTGTCCTTAATACCGGCTCAGGATCCGGTGCGAAAAGTCCGCCGCCAGCCGCTGCGGTGCGACTCGCACATTCGCGGAAGCTGAAAAGGCAGCCGCTTAATGAGACGGAAAGGCTGTAATCTCTGTAAGGGGATGCAGCTGGATATACGACGGTTCGTATATCCCAGTTTAAAGACAAGAATTCAGGAGGATAATTACATGGCTCGTATAGCTGGTGTAGACTTACCAAGAGAGAAGCGAGTTGAGATCGGTCTGACCTATATCTTTGGAATCGGCCGTACCACCTCGGGCAAGATCCTTGCAAAAGCAGGTATCGATCCGAGCACCCGCGTCAGAGATCTGACCGACGAGGAAGTCGATAAGATCCGTGTTGCTATTGAAGACCTTGACGTTATGGTTGAGGGTGATCTCCGCAGAGATGTCGCTATGAATATCAAGAGACTGCAGGAGATCGGCTGCTACAGAGGAATCCGTCACAGAAGAGGACTTCCGGTCCGCGGACAGAAGACGAAGACCAACGCACGTACCCGTAAGGGCCCGCGTCGTACCGTAGCGAATAAGAAGAAGTAATCCACATAGATCGATCTTAGATTAAGAAAGCAGGTTATTGAATAATGGCAGGAAAAACAACAAAGAAAGTGACCAAAAAGCGCGTTAAGAAAAACGTGGAAAGAGGCCAGGCGCATATTCAGTCTTCCTTCAATAATACGATCGTTACGCTGACGGATGCGCAGGGCAATGCCCTTTCATGGGCAAGTGCCGGCGGCCTTGGATTCAAAGGATCCAGAAAATCTACCCCTTATGCAGCACAGATGGCAGCTGAGACGGCTACCAAGGCAGCCCTTCCGCATGGTCTGAAGGTTGTCGATGTATTCGTAAAGGGCCCGGGTTCAGGAAGAGAAGCGGCGATCCGCGCACTTTCCGCAAACGGACTGGAGGTTGTCTCCATCCGCGACGTCACCCCGGTTCCGCACAACGGATGCCGTCCGCCGAAGCGCAGGAGAGTATGACCGGACACACTGTCCGCATGAACGACTCGAAGCGTTTTCATTTGCCATAATACAATGGAGGTAGAATCAGAATGGCAGTTAACAGAACACCTGTATTAAAGAGATGCAGAGCCCTGGGACTGGAACCGACCGTCCTGGGTTATGATAAGAAGTCCAATCGCCAGCCGAGACAGACCAGACATAAGGTCAGCGAGTACGGCATGCAGCTTCGTGAGAAGCAGAAGGCGAAGTTTATCTATGGAGTGACCGAGAAGCCGTTCCGTAACTATTACGAGAAGGCAGACCGTATGCCTGGTATGACCGGTCCGAACCTGATGATGCTCCTCGAGACCAGACTGGACAACGTCGTTTTCCGTCTTGGTTTTGCGAGAACCCGCAAGGAAGCCCGTCAGATCGTTGATCACAAGCACATCACCGTAAACGGCAAGTGCGTAAACATCCCGTCCTATCTTGTAAAGGCAGGAGATGTGATCGAAGTTAAGGAAAAGTGCAAAGAGTCTCAGAGATATAAGGATATCGCAGAGGCCAATCACGGAAGACTGGTTCCGGAATGGCTTGACAGCGATCTCGAGGCACTGAAGGGAACCGTCAGGGAGCTTCCGACCAGAGAGATGATCGATGTTCCGGTTGACGAAGTCCAGATCGTCGAGCTGTATTCCAAGTAATAAGCAATAATGTATGTTTGCCCTTGCCTGTGTATGCAGGCCGGGTGGTCCCGAAGAACAAGAACACCTACAAGGAGGGACTGAATTGTTCGATTTCATTATTCCAAACATTACCGTTGCGGAGATGTCGGAAGATAAGAAGCATGGCCGTTTTGTGATCGAGCCGCTTGAGAGAGGCTACGGAACGACCCTTGGCAATTCTCTTCGCAGAATCATGCTTTCATCCCTTCCGGGATCTGCAGTCAGCCAGGTAAAGATCGACGGCGTTGTGCATGAGTTCAGTTGTATTCCGGGCGTCAAGGAAGATGTTACAGAGATCATTCTGAACATCAAGAATCTGGCGATCCGTAATTCCTCTACGACCGACGATCCCAAGACAGCCTACATCGAAGTCAGCAGCGAAGGTCCGGTGACCGGAGCGGATATTGATGTGGATCAGGATATCGAGATCGTGAATCCGGATCAGGTCATTGCCACACTGAATGGCGGGTCTGACTGCAAGCTCAGCATGGAACTGACCATCACCAATGGCAGAGGTTATGTGAGCGCGGATAAAGGAAAGAAAGACGATATGCCGATCGGTGTGATCGCTGTGGATGCGATCTACACTCCGGTTGAGCGTGTCAATATGACCGTTGAGAACACCCGTGTCGGCCAGGATACCGATTACGACAAGCTTACGCTTGATGTGTGGACAAACGGAACACTTACTCCGGATATGGCAGTCAGCATGGCAGCCAAGGTCCTGAGCGATCATCTGAAACTGTTCATCGATCTGTCTGATAAGCCGCTGCAGCCGGTTCTGACACAGGCTGAGAGCGAGACAGACGGAGGACGTCTGGATATGACCATCGATGAGCTGGAACTTTCTGTCCGGTCCTACAACTGCCTGAAGAGGGCAGGCATCAATACCGTCGGAGAACTGTGCAACAAGACTCCGGATGATATGATGAAGGTCCGTAATCTTGGCAGAAAGTCTCTGGAAGAAGTTCTTGCAAAACTGCAGGAGCTTGGTCTCGGACTTCGCACCGGAGAAGAATCATAAGATACCGATTAGTTACTAAGTACGCACACGGGCGGTAAGACCGAAGAATGCGCGCCCGCGCTGCATGAATGGAGGATAATAGAATGTCAGGTTACAGAAAGTTAAGCAGAACCGCCTCCCAGAGAAAAGCTCTTCTCAGAAGCCAGGTCACCTCACTGCTTTATCATGGAAAGATCATCACCACGGAAGCAAAGGCGAAGGAGACCCAGAAGATCGTTGAAGGCCTGATCGCGCTTGCAGTCAAGGAAAAAGACGATTATGAGACCGTTAAGGTCATGGCTAAGGTTCCGCGCAAGGACAAAGACGGCAAGAGAGTCAAGGAAGTCGTCGATGGCAAGAAGAAGACCGTCTATGACGAAGTTGAGAAGGAGATCAAGAAGGACAATCCTGCAAGACTTCATGCAAGACGTCAGATGCTGAAGATGCTCTATCCGGTAACTGAGGTTCCGGCAGAGGCAGCTGGCCGCAAGAGAAATACCAAGTCTGTTGATATTCCGGCGAAGCTCTTTGATGAGATCGCTCCGAAGTATGCTAACCGCAATGGTGGTTATACCCGCATCATCAAGATCGGTCAGAGACGTGGTGACGGCGCGATGGAAGTCGTGCTGGAGCTGGTTTGATCGTCTTAGAAACAGACAGATTAATCATCCGGGAGAGTTCTGGACAGGACTTTGCTGGAGCTGGTTTGATCGTCTTAGAAACAGACAGATTAATCATCCGGGAGAGTTCTGGACAGGACTTCTCCCGGATTTATTGTATGATGCTGTCTGAAAGCAGGGAAAATGAATTCGATGCTTCCTGCGGTGAAGAAGCAGGTCCGCATCCGGGCAGAACGATCCGGGATACTGTCAGCGAAGATGAGAATGAAGAACTCGAGAAGTATCTGGCCTATATCCACACGGTCTATTCGGTGTTTGGCTTTGGCCTGTGGACAGTATGCCTGAAGAATGATCCCTCCTGCATTATAGGCAGGTGCGGCCTTCAGCCGATCGCAGATGACGACAGTCCTCTCGGCAGGATCGAGCTGGGATATCTGATCGATAAGAGATGGCGCAGGCAGGGATATGCATCTGAAGCATGCAGAGCTATCCTTCAGTATGCGTTTGAAAAACTGGAGATCGAAGAAGTCTATGCTCAGATTCCCTCTGACAACAGACCATCGGTCAGCCTGGCGAGGAAGCTTGGATTCGACAGGGTGACAGAAGTATTGTGGGTCCGACGGAATCCGGAATGAAGAAGCGCGCGGCATGTGCTTATGCCGCGCGCTTTTATACTGTATATAATCAGACTTTTTTAGGAGCGGGATACTCTACGCCGAAGGTCTCAATGGTGATGGTCGCGATCCGCTGATCATCCATCGGGCGATCTGAGTAATCCGTCTCA
>OMSN01000045.1 GCA_900313765.1 uncultured Eubacteriales bacterium | reverse complement strand
TCATGACGAGGATGAAGATGAGGACGAGCATGAGCATCATCATCACCACCATCACCATGATGAGGATGAACATGAGCACGAGCATGAGGCGGATGAGAACGGAACCGTTATCTATCACTCCCATGACCACCATCACCATCATCACCACCATGGCGGACATGATGCGGACGAGATCTTCCAGAGCTGGGGTGCGGAATCACCGAAGACTTACACAGATGATGAGATCCGCAGCATCCTGAAGACGCTTGCCGATTCCACGGAAGATGACTATGGATTCATCCTTCGTTCCAAGGGAATGGTTCCGCGTGAAGACGGCACATGGATCCACTTTGATATGGTTCCGGAGGAGACAGAGATCCGCACTGGCGCTGCAGATTATACCGGCCGTATCGTCGTGATCGGCGCCGGCCTGAAAGAGGACAGAATCCAGGAACTGTTCGGACTGTGATCAGATTGTAAGAAAGGAGACTGCTGCGGCCGCAGTGCTCTCACCTTCAATCCGTGAACCATCCGCACTTTGTGCGTATGACGCATCTTCGATGCTCCTGTTCCCGGCTGAAGGTGAGACTGCGTTTCGCATTTCAGAGAAAAGGTCACCTTGACTGCCCACATGCTTCGCATGCGGCAGTCGCGCTGCGCTTTTCTCTGTCCTGCGGCCGCAGTGTTTGAATTATCATGTTGGAAGTACCTGTATATGTGATTACCGGCTTTCTTGAGAGCGGCAAGACGACTTTCATTAAAGAAGTCCTGGACAGTCCGGACTTTGCAGATGGAGAGAAGACTCTGGTCCTTCTGTGTGAAGAAGGCGAGGAAGAGTACGATGAAAAGCAGCTGAGCCGGCACAATATCTATATCGAACAGATCGACAGTGAAGAGGATCTGAATCCGGAGAATCTTGACAGGATTCACCGCAGACATAAGCCAAAGCGGGTGTTCGTTGAATTCAACGGGACATGGGACAGTGCGAAGTTTACTTCAAGCCCCATGGCAAAGCGCTGGGAACTGGCTCAGATCATCACGCTGGTAGACGGATCCACCTTCCAGGTGTATCTGAATAACATGCGTCAGATGATGAGCAATATCTTCATGGACACGGAGCTGGTCATTTTCAACCGCTGCACTACCGACATGGATCTGCAGATGTTCCGAAGAACGGTAAAGGCGGTGAACACTCAGGCAGTTACAGCCTTTGAGGACAGCAACGGAGAGCAGATCGACATCGGGAAGGCACAGCCGCCCTTTGATCTGAATGCGGATCCCATCGAGATTCCGGATGAGGAGTACGGTCTGTGGTATCTGGATGCGATGGAGTCCAAAGAGCGCTATGACGGGAAGACAGTTCATTTCAAGGGAAAGGTCATGATCCCCTACGGATTCCCAGAGAACAGCTTTATTCCCGGACGAAATGCAATGACCTGCTGTGTCAATGATATCCGGTTCATCGGTTTCATCTGCCGCTCGAGGCATACCGATAAACTTACCCAGAAGCAGTGGATCGAGGTTACCGCTGAGATCCGTTATGAGTTTGTTCCGGAGTACAACGGAGAAGGACCGGTCCTGTACGCGAAACACCTCAAGAGTACGGAACCGCCGAAGGATGATGTGGTCCTGTTCAACTGAATAAGGATGCGGGATTTTCCGCCCTACTTGTTTAAATGACGCTTGCCCTTTGCTATCAAACGTTTTATACTTTAACCATGTTTGATACGCTTCGGCGGCGTCATTGTTGTATGATTAACAATTAGAAAGGCGGGTAGAATTATGAAGAGAGTCGGACTTCTTACCAGCGGAGGCGACTGCCAGGCGCTGAATGCAACCATGAGAGGCATTGTCAAGGCACTTGCAAACAATCTGGATGAACTGGAAGTCTATGGTTTTATCAATGGTTACCATGGCATGATCTACAGTGATTACAGACTCCTTACCAATAAGGATTTCTCCGGAATCCTTACAAAGGGCGGCACCATGCTGGGATCTTCCAGAACTCCGTTCAAGGATATCCGCAAACCGGATGAGAAGGGCCTGGATAAGGTTGAGGCGATGAAGCAGAACTATCATAAGCTCCGCCTTGACTGCCTGTTTGTCCTCGGCGGCAACGGAAGCCAGAAGACTGCAAACCTGCTCAGCGAGGAAGGACTGAATGTCATCCATCTTCCGAAGACCATCGACAATGACATCTGGGGAACGGACATGACGTTTGGTTTCTACAGCGCAGTCAATATCGCTACAGAAGCGATCGACTGCATCCATACGACCGCTGCCTCCCATAACCGTGTATTCATCGTGGAAGTCATGGGACATAAGGTCGGCTGGCTGACACTCTATGCTGGAATTGCCGGCGGCGCGGACGTCATCCTGATCCCGGAGATTCCGTATCATATCGATAAGGTCATGGAGGCTATCGACAACCGTACCAAGAGCGGCAAGGGCTTTACAGTCCTGGCGGTAGCGGAAGGTGCGGTATGCGCAGAGGACCTCAAGCTCTCCAAGAAGGATTATAAGAAGAAGATGGAGAAGAATAATTATCCGTCGGTCGCTTATGAGCTTGCAGACCAGATCCTTAAGAAGAGCGGCAATGAAGTCCGCATCACGGTTCCCGGACATACCCAGAGAGGCGGAGCTCCGTGCCCGTATGACCGTGCGCTTTCCACCAGACTTGGCGCAGCTGCGGCACAGGCATTCCTGGATGGAGATTTCGGCAAGATGATCGGTATCCGGAATGACAAGACAGTTCGTGTGAAACTGAAGGATTCCGCAGGAAAGCTGAAAGTTGTTGAGAAAGATGACCAGTTCGTACAGGAAGCAAAGAGACTGGGAATCAGCTTCGGTGATTGAGACAGATACATGACGGACAGACGTTCCATAAAGTGACGACACATCAGGACCCTCACAGGCTGCGGAAGCACAGCCTGCGGGGGTTTTGTGCGGAGGGACATGAGAGTATGGATTATTTTGAGTCACAGGGCGATAGAGAACTGGACCTGATCTGCCTGGGAAGGGTGGCGATCGATTTCAATCCTGCCTGGTCGGATGCGGTGAAAGAAGATTTTAAACCGCTTAAGAAGGTGCACTATTTTGAGAAATTTGTGGGCGGGTCTCCTGCCAATATTGCCGTGGGGGTGAACCGGCACGGACTCAGGACCGGATTCATCGGTACTGTGTCAGAGGATGCGTTCGGCGATTTTGTCGTGGAGTATTTCGATGAGCGAGGAATCGACACATCCCATATCACGCGGGCAAAACATGGGGAAAGGCTGGGACTGACATTCACGGAAATGAAGTCGCCGGTGGAGAGCAGTATTCTCATGTACCGCAATAAAGCAGCTGACCTGCAGCTGGAAACGGCGGATATCGATGAAGCCTATATCCGATCTTCCAGAGCGATCCTGATATCCGGCACTGCACTGAGCGAGAGCCCGTCCAGAGAAGCTGCCCTCAAGGCAGTGATGCTGGCGAGAAAGAATGATACACGGATCATTTTCGACATTGACTACCGCAATTACAACTGGAAGTCAGAGGATGAGATCTCCGTTTATTATTCAGCAGTGGCGAAGGAAGCGGATGTGATCATGGGTTCCAGGGAGGAGTTTGACCTGACGGAGCGGCTGATCTGCCCCGGAATGACGGATGAAGAGAGTGCCAGGTACTGGCAGAGCTGCCGGGCAAAACTCCTGGTGATCAAGCACGGAATGAAGGGATCTTCTGCGTATACCTGCGACGGGCAGAAATACAGCATCAAGCCGTTTCCGGTCAGCGCCAGAAAAGGTTTTGGAGGAGGGGACGGCTACGCAGCCGCGTTTCTGTACGGCCTGTTCTGTGGATGGGATATCATGGACTGTCTGGAATTCGGATCTGCAGAGGCATCGATGATGGTGCGGAGCAATAACTGCTCGGATGATCTTCCGGGCGTGGAGGAGGTCAGGGCCTTCATTGAGGAAGAGAAGAAACAGTTCGGAGAGATGGTCGCACGGATCTGATGTCTGGCCGGGATAGTCCGTTGTGCTGGACGATTCGTGCCGGATAGAGTATTATAAGTAAACAGGTAACTGCGTTTGCCGCTCCGGCCTATTACCGGAGCGGTATTTATCTCATTCGGAGGAAAGGGAGCGGCGGTTCATTGAACTATCAGGCACTCTATCGGAAATATCGTCCCAGGGTCTTTGATGATGTAAAGGGACAGGAAGTGATCGTCCGCACGCTTCGCAATCAGGTGAAGACCGGGAGGATCGCGCATGCATATCTGTTCTGCGGAAGCCGCGGAACAGGTAAGACAACCTGTGCCAAGATTCTGGCGAAGGCGATCAACTGTGAGAATCCCGTAGATGGCAATCCATGTACGGAATGCGCTGCCTGCAGAGCGATCCAGGCTGGCATCTCCATGAATGTGATAGAGATGGACGCAGCATCTCAGAGAGGTATCGATAATTTCAGGCAGATCATTTCCGAGATTGCGTATCCGCCGACGGAGGGACGATATAAGGTCTATATCATAGACGAGGTCCACATGCTGACGCCGGAAGCCTTCAACGCGTTTCTGAAAACACTGGAAGAGCCGCCGGAGTATGCAGTGTTCATTCTGGCGACTACCGATCCGCAGAGACTGCTGCCGACGGTGCTGTCCAGATGCCAGAGATATGATTTCCGCAGAATCCCGACGAAGATCATCGAGGAGAGGCTGCGGGAGGTCCTGGACGCGGAGGCAATCGAAGCGGAGGATGAAGCGGTCCACACGATCGCAAGGCGTGCAGAGGGAGGAATGCGTGATGCGCTCAGCATAGCGGATCAGTGCGCGTCCTTCTTCCCGGGAGAAACCCTGACTTATGACCATGTCCTCGAGGTACTGGGGACAGTGGACACAGAGGTGTACCGGCAGATGATGCGCTTTGCCATCCGCGGCAATGCATCTTCGCTGATCCGGAAACTGGATGACCTGCTCATGGACGGGCGGGATGTTCGGCAGATCGTGTCAGACTTTACCTGGTATCTGAGGGATCTGCTGATCTTCAAGGCATCCGCCGGCTCCGGCGAGATGGATGACCTGATCGAGGAAGACCGGCAGGAGATGCTGGAGGATGCGGACAGTGTAAATGAGAAGCAGGTGATGTACTTCATAGAAGTCCTCTCTGATCTCTCCGGTACACTGAAGATCTCTTCCAACCGGAGAGTTCTGACGGAGATCGCGCTGATCAGGCTGTGCAGGCCGCAGACGTCACCTGGAAGTCTGGATGCGCTGCAGAGCAGGCTCTCGGTTGTCGAACAGAAGCTGGAGGAAGGGATCGTCGTACGTTCGGACGTACAGACAGCCGGTTCCATGCCGGCGCAGGAAACTGCACAGAGCGGCGGTGATTCTGAAACGGGCAGCAAGAAGGTTGTGAAAGCGATCGCACCGACTCTGTTTCAGAAGATAGCGGCACAGTGGCGGCAGACGATGAATTCCCTGCCAAAGGATGGAACCCTGCACGGAAGAGGGCAGGTGCTTGCGGGATGCTGCGAGCCTTATTTCTCTGAGGATGATCCGGAGACACTGTATCTACCGCTTACCAGAAACTGGTATGATTCCATGGCGGGTGACCTGGATCTGCAGGATGCGGTGAGAGAAGCGCTTGCCGACAAATACGGAGTCAGCCCGCAGATTCAGTTTGTAGATGCGTCAGAGAGCGCATCGAGAGGGCTGATCAAGGTAGAATCAAAAGAAGATGAACTGCTGAAAAGCGGGATCGATTTCCCGATCGAAATGGAACGGATATAAGAGCAGAATGACAGGAGGTCAGTTATGGCAAAAAGAGGTGGATTTCCAGGCGGCATGATGCCGGGGAACATGAGCAACCTTATGAAACAGGCGCAGAAGATGCAGCAGAAGATGGCTGAGCAGCAGGCAGCGCTGGAGGAGAAAGAATACACCGCCAAGGCAGGCGGCGGAGCTGTTGAAGTGACTGTCAGCGGAAAGAGAGAGCTGACAAAGGTTACGATCGATCCGGAGGCAGTGGATCCGGATGATGTTGAGATGCTGCAGGATATGATCATTGCGGCGGCAAACGAAGCCCTGCGCGCGGCAGAGGATGACGCGGCGAAGACGATGGGCGGACTTGCCGGCGGCATGGGCGGAATGGGTGGTTTCGGATTCTGATATGGATTACTACGGAAGTCAGATAAATAACCTGATCGCGCAGCTGGGCAGCCTGCCCGGAATCGGCCAGAAGTCTGCACAGAGGCTTGCATTTCATATTATCAATATGCCTCAGGACAAGGTGGACCTGCTGGCGGCATCTATTACGCAGGCCAGGAAAAATGTCCGCTACTGCAAGGACTGCGGGACTCTCACCGATCAGGAACTGTGTCCGATCTGTGCGGATACCAGGAGGGACCACCACACGATCATGGTCGTGGAGACCAGCAGAGATCTTGCTGCCTATGAGCGGACCGGACGATATGAAGGCGTCTATCATGTTCTGCAGGGCGTGATCAATCCTCAGCTTGGAATCGGCCCTTCCGACATACGTCTGAAGGAACTGATGCAGAGGCTGCAGGGAGATGTGGATGAAGTCATCATAGCGACCGGCTCCAGTCTGGAAGGCGAGACTACGGCAATGTATATCAGCAAGCTTGTGAAGCCGACCGGAATCCGGGTGACAAGGATCGCAAGCGGGGTCCCCGTAGGGGGAGATCTGGAGTATATTGATGAAGTGACTCTGCTCAGAGCGCTTGACGGCAGAGTGGAATTGTAACAGGAACCAGGATCAGAACATCGGGAACAGATATGAAGGAACGGTTTCAGAACCTTATAGAACTGCTTTCCTTCCGTAATATGTGGGATGACCAGGAAGAAGAAGACTGGGAAGACTATGACCGGAAGGAAGAATATGTATCGGGAGATGAATACGCCGATGATACCAGACGGCGCGCAGGGATCAGTACAGAAGTCCTGTACCTGATCATTGCCGGTCTGGTTATTATTGCTGTCTCTGCATATACTGTGATGAGCCACCGGCACCTGTATACCGGATACGTGATCACAGAATCCTATGAAGCGGAGGATATCGTGGGAACGCGGTATGAGAAGCTCGGAAGCGGATTCGTGAAGTATGGTTCGGACGGTGTTACGTATGTCACCGGAAGAAATGAGACACAGTGGAGTACCGCATATACGATTGAGACGCCTGTCACCAGTATCTGTGCAGATACCATGCTGATCTATGAGCAGCAGGGGTACACTGTGGAGGTGCTGAACTCGGACGGAGTGCTGGGTTCATTTCAGACAGACTTCCCGATCATGCGCGCCGAAGTGGCGAAGAACGGAGTCTCTGCATTGATGCTCAAGGATGGAAGCGATGCAAGAATCCGTCTGACGAGCACTGACGGAACAACACTTGCCGAGGTTAAGACCACGCTGGAAGATCAGGGATACCCGCTGGCGATGGACCTGTCATCAGATGCGCTGAACCTGATAGTCTCGCTGGCGAAGATCGGATCCGGAACGGTTGACAGTTCGATCGTTTTCTATAATTTTTCTTCCGCAGCACAGGCAGATGACTCACATCTTGTCTCATCGACCGAATATCGTGACAGGATCTTTCCGTATGTCTGTTTTGCTACGGACAAGATACCGGTTGCAGTGGGAGATTCGGGGTTTGTAACATTTACGACATCGAAGCATCCGGAGGAGAAGAAATCTGTCCACATCTCAGGAGAGATCCTGAGCCTGTTTCACAATGAAGATTATCTCGGCGTGGTTCTGTCCAGTGATTCCGCGACGGAGCGGTATCATATGCTGGTCTATAATTATTCCGGAAAAGTTACAGCAGACATTACATTCAACAACGGATACTCCGAAGTGAAAATGGATTCAGGAGAGATCCTGTTCAATGACAGCGGACATATCATGGCCTTTACGCCGACAGGCATCGCCAGACTGGACACGGACTGCGACCGGCAGATCTCGGAATTTGTTAAAATTCCAGGATTCAGGAAATACGCGCTTCTGACCAACTCCGGAATGTATCGTATCCGTGCAGAATAATTGATGGGAGGAAATGAATAGTTTGAAAGGTATTCCTATTGTTCTGATCCTGACTTGCGTGATCATCGGATTGTGCGCGCTGTCAGGATTTATATCCGGGTTTGTACGCAAGATATCGGGGCTTGTTTCGTTTATACTGGCATGTATTCTGGTCAGCATTTTTCTGCCGACTATTACTTCTGGACTGCGCACTACACCGATATACACCGCCATTCGGAATCGGTGCGAGGTGATCGGAAACAATATCGTGAAGAATGTTGTGGTTCAGTCCCTTGGCTCTGACGGAGCGGCAGGGACCGGCGATGCGTCGTCTGTTGTACAGTCTGTGACTGCGGATGATGGCAGCGGCAGGCTGGACCGTGAGAAGATCAAAAACGCATTGCAGGAGCGGGGATATGATCCTTCCGTAATCGATGCGCTCTCGGATGCAGAGCTGGAAAGCTATGCACAGCAGCTGATCGGTGCGACAGCAGGTGCACTTTCATTTCCGCTTCTGACCGTCTCTTACCCCTGTGTCCTTACAGGCGGCAGCCCCGTATGGACGGGCTATATGGTGCTTCTGACCGATACCGCGTCAGCTGTGCCTTCGGGAACCACACAGGGCACAACAGGTGACCCCTCTGTTTTATCCCGGCTGACTTCCGGAATGGACCGGTCTGAGCAGATCCGATTCATAGAGGATCTTCCGCTTCCAGAGAAACTGAAAGAGCAGATGGTTACTTTCAACAACTCGGAAGGATACCAGAAGCTGGGTGCTACTGACTTCGGCTCTTACGTAGTCAATTATATTGCGAATCTCATACTGAATATACTGGCGTTTCTGGTGGCGCTGCTTGTCTCCTGGATCATTATCCGTCTGCTGCTTACGGCACTGTCCGTGTTCACGGCACTCCCGATCGTCGGAGGCGTCAACCGGATTCTCGGTCTGTTGATCGGGCTTGTCCAGGGCTTGCTGATCGTGTGGGTACTGTTCCTCATATTGTCTTTGTTTGCATCGACGCCGGCATGTAAGCCCTTCATGGATGAGATCAGCAGGACTCCGATCCTGGAAGCGCTCTATAATTCGAATCTTCTGATGAACAGTACCGCTCGTGTGGTCAGGGGGATATTATGAGGAATACGGGAAAGACAGTCAGATCCGGAAAATCATCGCTGCTTCTTTTTATTTGCCTGCTCGTACTGCTGTGTGCGACGCCGGTGTCAGCAGCGAATCCGAAATGGAAAAAGCTTAAGGTCAAATATGCTGAAAAAGCGAATACAGATCGCCTGATCTTCGTGAAATACCTTGGCGGGACAAAAGCCAGTCTGTATATGTTCACGAAGAAGACTCGCAGTAACGGAACCCACTACTGGAAGAAGATCCTTCGATGCAATGCGTTTGTGGGAATGAACGGGATCGGAAAGAAGAGAGAGGGTGACGTTAAGACTCCAAAGGGAACCTTCAGGCTGACGGAAGGCTTCGGAATTAAAGACAATCCCGGACTGACCGGATTGAAATACACAAAACTGACAGGCTATCTGTACTGGTCCGGTGAACAGAGCACCTATAATACCATGGTGGATTCCCGTGTGCTGGGACATGTACCGCAGAACAGTGAACATCTGATCGACTACAACCCTCAATATAATTATGCGCTGAATATTAATTATAACAGGAAGCATATTTACAAGAAGGGATCAGCACTCTTTCTTCACTGTACAGGTTCGAATCCGTATACTCACGGGTGCGTTGCAGTCACAGAGACCAATATGGTCCAGATCATGAGGAATACAACCGCGAAGACGAGAATCTGTATCTACGAGTATTGAGCAGAATGAAGCATGGATCCGGGCTGATCACCATCGCTCGAAAATGAAAGAAATCAGGCGGAATTTACACATTTTGGCAGTGCAATTGCGTTAGCAGGAGCACTGCCAAAAAAATTGTGTGATTTCAGAAAAAAAGTGTTGACATCCTTACCGCACGGTGTTAGATTAATCGAGTCGCCAAGATGAAGGCGAACAAAAAGAGTTCTTTGATAACTGAACAGTGAAACGACCTTGAAGATTCTTTAAAAGTTTTTTTCAAAGGAACTGACCTTTAAAACAG
>OMSN01000011.1 GCA_900313765.1 uncultured Eubacteriales bacterium | reverse complement strand
TATCACAACCGTAAGTATAACATTCCTTCTTCTGCCTACAGCGCAGAAAATCTTAAGAAAGCCCGAATACTACTGTAAGATTGCAGCACGGCGGGGCAGCCTGATGCGGCTGTTTGAAGTCGTATCCGGGCCTGGCCGGGTGCGGTTATCCGCACCAGAGAGGGGATGGGGGAGTATCTCCCGGCGGTGTTGACGGGTTTGCGCGGCCTGGGATCGACAATGTGGAAGATGCCTCCTGCTGCGGGCTGTCGATCTTAGTGAAATCGATCTGTGTGATCCTCTGGGAGCTGTCATTTTCAGGAATGAAGTCCATCATGTAGGATACGCCTTCCCGAAGACAGGTTGCCGCGACCTGGCCCGGTTCTGCCTCCTTTCCTTCCAGACAGATCTGTATGCCTGCCTGGGAATATTCCTGCAGGAGATCGTACATGCCCCTGCATTGTTTACGATGACGTCCAATCTGTTCTATTTTTCCATGACTCATAACTGCAATCCTTTCCTGTAGGGCGGAGGTGCTGTGTGATGTATCGTATCCGCATGCAGAGACCGGATCGCCGGTGACAGATACAAGTATATATGTCTGACAATTTATGCGCCAAGAACTGGTTGTGTAACAATTGTCGATTCATGAAAATGAACAGGACCGGGCACGGATATCGCCGGAAAGAACGATCCCGGCTCTGTCAGAGAAAGGGATAAGAACCGGACAGAAGAGAAATGATTGTGAATGGTTCCGAAAATGAGATACGAAATTTGGTATCACATTCTAATGTAGGATGTCATATATGATATCTGGCACATTGTGTGCAACGGAGTAAGAGACACAATTTCCTCAAATTGTCAGATAATTTCAGAACACGGGGTGATTTCGGGCATAGAAAAAGGACCCGCCTTACGGACGGGTCCCTGAATAATCTGTCAGCTGTTCTCACGGAGCTTCGATTGCACCGGTCGGACATGCATCTGCGCAGCTTCCGCACTCAAGGCAAGCATCTGCGTCGATCTCGTACTTTCCATCGCCTTCAGAGATAGCGCCAACCGGGCACTCTTCTGCACAGGTTCCGCAAGCTACACACTCGTCAGTGATCGTATAAGCCATTATCAGTACCTCCTTAATGATTATTTATGGTATATACATCATACTTTCAACTCCCCTTGCGGGGTTCCATGCACATCATAATACAGCATACGGGGCTAGTACAAGATAATTTTTGATAGAATTAATGAATTGTGGTTCGTTTTTTAAAACGGCCGTTTGACAGAGGAAAATTAAATTGCACAAAATGTACTTGCACTGCCGCGCGGAGCGGTATATAATGCGTTCAGCTTTATATAAAATATGCGGAGGATTATATTATGGTTCAGATCACGAAAGATATGACAATCGGCGAGATCCTTGGTGTTGACTACAGCCTTGCGAATGTTCTCATGAGCGGCGGCATGTACTGCGTCGGATGCCCGTCATCCCAGGGTGAGAGTCTCGAAGAGGCGGCCATGGTCCATGGAATCGACCCCGACCTTCTTCTGGAGAAGCTGAATGTTTACCTTCAGGAAAAAGGCTGAGCGAAACAGATGATGGAAGACAAAGACCGGCGGACTGCCGGTCTTTAGTTTTCTTTCATGGACAGGAGCAGCAGTTCGATTGTCAGCTCGAAGTTCACGTTTGCCTTGAGTCGTATGCCTGCCGTGTGCAGCGCATCCAGAATATTCTGAATCCCCTCATAGGAGCTATGCGCGGAAGCCCTGCGGATCTCCTGCACATACTCTTCGTGCAGGATACCGTCTGCGTCACCGGTTGCCTTGAAATACAGAACATCCCGGTACCAGGAGGTGAACAGGTCCAGGAATTCTGTAATCATGAGTTTATTGCCGGACAATTCGCGCACAGCACCGAGGATCTCGGGCATGGTCCATTCGTGGATGTTCAGCAGTATGCTCATCGCCAGACGGAGGGATTCTTCGGGCATGGTGCGGGCCGCAGACTCCAGACTGATCATGACGCAGCGCGAGCGTATGGTTTCAAGCATCATGTCTGCAGAGTCGCACAGCAGCAGCAGGACAACATACTCCGGCGGCTCTTCCAGCGTCTTGAGCAGGGTGTTCTGCGCTTCCACGTTCATGAGGTGAGCATCTGGTACGATGTAGATCTTCCGAAGACTGCTGAAAGGGCGGATCTGGACGTCTGCGACCAGCCTTCGCGCGTCTTCGACGGAGAAGGTTTTCGGCTTCTCATGAGTCCATGTGATGAGGTCCGGCTGGTTTCCGTCTGCAGCCTGGATGCAGCTTCGGCATTTTCCGCAGGCATCCACCGCATCCAGAGAGATGGCCTCTCTGTCATCCTGAAGATCCCGGACAGGCCGGCGCGCGCCAAGGCCGGCATCATCGCTCTCCAGCGCCGGGGCATGGAGAAGGCGCTCCAGTGTGGTGCACTGGAGTGTCTGGGCAAATGCCTGGGCAAGGGTCAGCTTATCGTCGCCGCCGTCGCCGCACAGCAGATATGCATGGCTGACGCGGTCTGCCAGGATCGCACGTCTGAGGTGGGCGATCGCATTTTTATGACCGCTGATATTTCGGAAAGAAGTCATTCTCCTGCCTCCTGTATGCTGCGGATGAAGGATGCGACCTTCCGGACACAGTCCGACCGTTCACTGTTGTTGGAGAAACGTCTGCTGATCCCTGCATTCTGAAGATTCTCTTCGGAGAAGTCCTTCTGGTCGGCAAGGAAGCGGCGGCACATTTCTTCATATTTGTGATTGCCGGGTTTGCATTCCCGCTTCAGGGCACGGCCCAGACGGATCCCGTCGTCGACCTCTATGTAGATCGGCACCACCCGGCCGTTCCCGTAGAAGTCCCGAAGGCCAAGATAAGATTCCAGTGTTCCGATCCCGAGAAGGTCGCCGGAGGTATCTCCCGGGTCTACTGTAAAATAAGTCCACGGGCCGTGCTCGGTCTGATAGGTGCGCTTCTCGATCACGCGTCCTTCCTCAATCAGTCTCTTCAGGCCTTCTTCGTCGGTAAAATGGTATTCCACACCCTCTTTCTCCTTCGCCCGGATCGGCCGTGTCGTCCAGGGGACAAAGGGAGTAAGGTGCAGGGACGGATCGCTCAGGAGTATCTCATACACAGTGTCTTTGCCGGATGCGCTCTTGCCCATCAGATAGAAGATATGGTTCATCGCTTTGTTGTCTCCTCCTTCATGACGCGGATCGTCTGGTGTGTGGAGTCTTCTGTGCCATGCAGCTCATATCCGGCCAGTGTCAGGCTCTCTGCACAGCCAATCAGGGTGTCCGTGATCTCTTCGCCGGGAGCCAGAAGAGGGATCCCGGGCGGATACAGATAGAGATATTCTGCGGAAATGAGCCCTGCGGCATCCCGCAAGGCTGCTGTCTCCTGCGGTGCGTTCAGTGCCTCATACAGAGAGGCCCGGATGCGGGCGCGCTGCGCTGCGGTCTGTGCAGCCTGAGTCAGGCCCGGACCCGCAGGTGTTCCGGATGCCGGATCCGGAGAGATCCGGTCCAGCTCCTGCAGAGCATCCAGCAGGCGGCAGAACCCTTCTTCCGTGTCTGCAACGGATGAGATCAGCAGGACATAGGAAGGGGCAGACATCTCACACTGAAGATGATAACGGTCCCTGAGGAGAGCATAGAGCCTGGCGGCGCTCATGTTCCTCGGCCGCAGCAGGATCCTGGACGGGTCATCGTTAGGCAGAAGATCGATCTGTGTAAAATGTGCCCTGGCGCGGAAACGGTTCAGGCGGCCGATGTACTCTTCAAAGAGGGTATCCCCGCATTCCGACAGAGTGCGGATGCAGGAATCGATGGAGGCCATCAGGACATAACTGGGACTGCTGGACTGAAAGACCGAGAGCATGCTGCGAAGCTTCCGGCGGTCTGCCAGATCCCCGTTCACATGGAGCAGGGCGGTCTGCGTCAGGGACGGAAGCGTCTTGTGAAGACTGTGGATCACGATATCAGCGCCCAGCGTGACGCTGGAGCGCGGGAAAGCAGGATGCATCCCGAAATGGGCACCGTGCGCCTCGTCAACGATCAGTATGACACCGTGCCTGTGTGCGATCTGCGCGATCGCCCGGACATCGCTGACAATACCGTCGTAGGTCGGTGAGGTCAGAAAGAGTGCCTGTGGGAGCGGCCCTGCTGATCCGGAGAGCGCCTGCTCCACATCCGCAGGATCCACCGGTCCGTTGATCTCACCATGAGGGACCGGATACAGATACCTGGTGCGGATGTCCCGAAGACCTGCCGCGTTGTAGGCGGACTTATGGCTGTTTCTTGCCATAAGAAGTTCGCCTGCGGCAGGAACGCCGGCAGTGATCGCACTCAGGATGCCCGCAGTGCTCCCATTTACCAGGAAATGGGTCTCGCTGCTGCTGTACAGAGCGGCCGCTCTCTCCTGAGCCCTGGCAAGGATCCCGGAGGCGTGATGCAGATCATCGAACCCGTCGATCTCCGTGATATCAAAGGAGAACGGATCCTGCATGGCGCCGGCTCTTCGCTTGTGTCCCGGCATGTGGAACGGATATGCATCCGATGCGCAATATTCAATTAGCTGCTCATATAAACTCATAGCAATCATTTTACCACAGGTTTACCGAAACTTCTTTACAAAACGGTGGTTATCGCTATAATGATTGCAACAAGGTGGGGTGTTCATGAAGATAGAGAAGATCAACGACAGACAAATACGCTGCATCCTTACGAAGGAAGATCTCGAGGACCGGAAGATCCGGCTCTCGGAGCTGGTGTACGGCGGGGAAAAAGCGCGCGGACTGTTCCGCGACATGCTGGTGAAGGCCGCAGAGGAACTGGGGTTTGATTACAACAACAATCCTCTCATGGTCGAAGCGGTTCCTGCAGGGCACGAACAGCTCGTACTGATCATTACCCGGGTGGATGATCCGGAGGAGCTCGATACGAGGTTCTCTCGTTTTTCTGCGGATCCGAACGGAGGTAAGGACAAGGACAATGCATTTGCCTCTCTGGCAGATTCCCTGACCGGAGCGGATGATGTGCTGAACCTCCTGAAGCGGTTCACCCAGGCAAGAGGCGTACAGGGCGGATCTTCGTCCGGCGAACGGAAGGACGGGAAGGAGAAGGACTCCGGTACCCAGAGCATACCGAACAGCCGGAAGGGCGGCAGGCAGAATCCGGATCAGAAGAACGCGGCTCCCGCAGCCATGCGTCAGCTGACAGAGGAGGAGATCTACCAGTATACGCGCTTCTATCTGTTCCGCTCCCTTGAGAATGTGATCCTGGCTGCAAAGGGGATCGGCGAAGGGTACGAGGGAGAGAACTCTCTGTACAAGAACCCGGATGACGGCGCCTATTATCTTCTTGTGCGGAAAATGGATACGGATCCGGAACAGTTCAACCGGATCTGCAATGTGCTGTCAGAGTATGCGATGCCCATGGACTACGCAACGGGTATGGATGAGTTCTTCCGTGAGCATATGAAGGTCATTCTGTCGGGAACAGCCCTGCAGGATCTTCGGAAGCTGTAAGATGACAGAGCGGCCGGGATGCTTCCCGACCCGAATATGAATGGAACTGTACTGGGACGGGGTCAGGCTTCTGACCCCTTTCTTTTGGCGGAAGAACCAGTTATAATCTCAATGATGCCGCAGCGCTCCGAAGGGAGAGCCGGCAGATCAGCAGAATCAGAGTAAAGGTATTGTCAGTATGATTAAGATCGTTGGCGTGAGATTCCGCAACGCAGGCAAGGTATACTATTTCGATCCGAAAGAGTTTGCCCTGCGCATCGGGGATCACGTAATTGTGGAGACCTCCAAGGGGCCGGAGTATGGTGTGATCACCACCGGCAATAAGATGGTCGCGGATGACCAGGTTGCGCAGCCTCTCAGAGAGGTGCTTCGTATTGCCACACAGGAGGACGAGGTACAGCTTGCGCAGATCCGCGAGAAGGAAAAGGAAGCACTGAAGGTCTGCCGCGAGAAGGCCCGTGAGCACGAGCTGGACATGAAGGTGGTCGGTGCAGAGTATGCCTTTGACGGCAGCAAGATCCTGTTTTATTTCACAGCGGACGGGCGTGTGGATTTCCGTGAGCTGGTCAAGGATCTGGCCGCTGTATTTCATATGCGCATCGAGCTTCGCCAGATCGGTGTCAGGGATGAGACCAGGATGCTGGGCGGCATAGGGACCTGCGGCAGGGAACTGTGCTGTGCGACGTATCTGCGGGAATTCCAGCCGGTGTCGATCAAGATGGCCAAGGAACAGAATCTGTCCCTGAACCCGGCCAAGATATCCGGATCCTGCGGAAGGCTGATGTGCTGTCTGAAAAATGAAGAGGAAACCTATGAGTTCCTGAATGCCCGGATGCCGAAGATGGGCGCGGAAGCGGTCACGGAGGATCACAGATCGGGCAAGGTCGTGGAGCTGGATGTTCTGCGCCAGAGAGTACGTGTCCTGTTTGAGGAGGGTGACTCAAAGGAACTGGAGTATTATCCGGTGGAGCAGCTGACTTTCCAGCCCAGAAAGAAGAAAGATCCGTCTGCCCAGGGACAGGACAGGCCCAGGGATAAGAAGAGTGAGAAGGGGGAGATGTCCGAGACCAGAGACGCCGGCAGGGCGGATGGGAAACGGACTGAGGATGATGCCTCTTCAGGAAATGGTAAGGGCGGCAGCGAGAAGCCCCGGAAGGAACGCCCCCAGGAGAATGGCGGAAAGCAGAACCGCCAGGCGGAAGAATCCGCGGAGAATCCCGAGAAGAAGAAACCCAGAAAGAAGAAGAACAGACCCGATCCGTCTGCATCTTCAGCCGGACAGGGTTCGGAGAGAGGACAGCAGAAGGGCGGATCGGATAAGCCCAGGACCGAAAAGGGATCCGCTGGCCAGGCATCGGAGAATGGCGAGAAGGCTCCGTCCAGGAAGCGCCGCCGTCACAGGCCGCGCCGCGGCGCAGGGGACTCTCAGGCAGCAGAAGCACCTAAGCACACCAGTGAGATGAAGATCTATGCAGACAGAGGATCGCAGAGTGATTGAACATCCGGGAGAGAGGATCGATGATCTGCAGCGATGCGGCTGCCGTATCATCCAGAATGAGAACCTGTTCTGTTTCGGGATGGACGCGGTGCTGCTGGCGGCATTTGCGCAGCCCGGGATCCGCCCCGGCTCACAGGTGCTGGATCTGTGCTCCGGGAACGGAGTCATTCCGATCCTGCTGGATGCCAGGATGAGAGGCCTGGATGTTCATTTTACAGGGGTCGAGATCAACCCGGTGTGTGTGGACATGGCACGCAGAAGCGCCCGGATGAACGGGCAGCAGGAGCGGGTGCATTTTATACAACAGGATATCAGGAAGGTCTGCAGCGTAAGGCAGCAGGCCGTTCAGAAAGAGGCCTGCATGGAGGACATGCAGACCCCGGAGGGGCAGGTATGCGATCAGATCGCGCCTGCTTCTTTTGATGCAGTGACGGTGAATCCGCCCTATATGACGGGAGGAGGCGGCCTGACCGGGGATAACTATGACCGGACGATCGCCCGCCACGAGGTGCTGTGCGGAATCGGTGATGTGGCTGCGGCTGCCTGCGCGGCGCTGCGTTTCGGCGGGCATGTATTCATGGTTCACAGACCGCACAGGCTGAGCGACATCTTCCGGGCTTTTTCTGCCCATGCTCTTGAGATCAAGAGGATCCGGATGGTCCACCCGTTTGAGGACAAGGAAGCGAACATGGTCCTTCTCGAGGCTGTAAAAGGCGGAAAACCATATATTCATGTGGAAAAGCCGCTGATCATATACAGGGAGAAGGGCGTATATACACAGGAGGTTCGGGATCTGTATGGCTGACAGAGGAATTCTATATCTGGTGGCAACACCGATCGGCAACCTGGAGGATATGACCTTCAGGGCGGTCCGCGTTCTTCGGGAGGCGGATCTGATCGCTGCGGAGGATACCCGGGGCAGTATCCGCCTGCTCAATCATTTTGAGATCCACACTCCGATGACCAGCTACCATGAGTACAATAAAGTGGCGAAGGCGAGGACACTGGTGGATAAGATGCTGAGCGGGCAGACCGTTGCCTGTGTCACGGATGCGGGAACACCCGGTATCTCTGATCCGGGTGAGGTGCTGGTCTCGATGGCGCTGGATGCCGGCATACAGGTGGTTCCCGTCCCCGGGGCGTGCGCGGCTGTCAATGCGCTCATTTCCTCCGGACAGGCGACCGGAAGGTTCTGTTTTGAGGCGTTCCTTCCTGCAGAAAAAAAGGAGAGGGATGCGGTCCTGGAAGAACTGAAGGAAGAGACCCGGACCATCGTGCTCTATGAGGCGCCCCACCGTCTGGAAAAAACGCTTCAGATCCTGCTGGAAGCGCTGGGTGACCGCTCTGTGAGCATCTGCCGGGAACTGACCAAGAAGCATGAAGAGATCCGCAGGACTACGATCGCCCAGGCTCTGTCACACTGTCAGGTGCAGGAGCCCCGGGGAGAGTATGTCCTGGTGATCGCGGGAGCGGACCGGAAAGAACTGATCGCCAGGAAGCAGGAGGCGGTCCGGTCGGAGCTTCCCCTGAAAGAGCATATGCAGCAGTATCTGGACCGGGGGATGGACCGTAAGGAAGCCATGAAAGCTGTGGCCAAGGAACGGGGAATGACGAAGCGTGAGGTCTACGCGCTGTTGCTGGAGGAAGATGCCGGCAGCACGGACAGCTGAGAGGGAGGCGGATATGGATCGGATCATCTATGAGATCGAAGATGCTGCAAGGCAGGCGGGAGAGATCATCCGCATGGCTCATGGCGGCGAACTTGGGATCGAGAACAAGGAAGGCAAGGCGAATTTTGTCACGAAGTATGACAGGAAGGTGCAGGAGTTCCTGACCCGGAGGCTGCAGGAGATAGTTCCCGGAGCGCGTTTCCTGGGGGAGGAAAATGGAATGGACCGTTTCCTTCCGGGAGACGAGGAGGGGTATCTGTTTGTGATCGACCCCATCGACGGAACAACGAATTTCATACACAATATGCATCCCCACGTGACGTCGATCGGACTGTTTCGGGATGGAAAGCCGTGGGCAGGCGTTGTCTATGCGCCGGTGACAGACCAGATGTTCAGTGCACAGCGTGGTGAAGGCGCCTATGAAAACGGAAAACGGATCCACTCTTCAACGGGAAAGCTGTCGGACAATATCATGCTGACAGGGACCTCGGGATTCTCCATGAGTGCATTTGCGGTGAGCCAGAAGGCGGCGTATGAGTTTCAGTCGAGATGCCAGGGAGTCCGCAGTACCGGAAGCGCGGAGTATAACCTGTGCATGACCGCCAGCGGGAGAGTCGGCGGCTACTTTGAGATGAAGCTGGGCCTGTGGGACTTTGCGGCAGGGAGTGTGATCCTGGAGGAAGCCGGCGGAAAGATCACGGACTATTACGGCAATCCGCTTACTTACCGCGGCGGCAGCGGGATCGTGGCTGTGTGCGAAGGCATCGCGGGAGATGAGAACATGCCCGACATGGCACCCTACATGGACATGTGGGACGGGAGGATCGGATAATGGCGGCAAAACTGTTGATGTACCATATGGACGAGACCAGGATGCAGGCGGTGGAAGGCGTGTGCGCGGCGATCGTCGTCGAACCGGTGCGCGTGGACGCAGGCTCTCACAGAGCACCTGTCGGCCTGCTGTCCGGAACCGCGGACATGAGGAAACTGTCAGCCTCAGCGGCGGACATGATGAAACCAGGCAGTACGGAAGCGATCGATGAAGAGATGATCGTCATGTCAGACTTTACCCAGGAGCAGTTCAATGCCCTCCTGGAGGCACTGAAGGAGATGTCGATCCGGATCGCGCTGAAGGCGGTGGAGACTCCGTTCAATCAGTACTGGACAGGGGAAATGCTCCAGGCAGAACTGAAGAAGGAGCGGGAAGCATTTCGCAGGCAGAAATAAGCGCAGGACCAGGAGTCCTGCGAAGACAGAGACAGTGAGGGAGAATCGGGATGCGATATCTGATCCGAAACGGAATGATCGTGGACGGAACCGGCAGAGCCCCGTTTGCGGGCAGTGTTCTGACACAGGACAGTAAGATAGAGGCCATCTTCCCGGGATGGGACAATGAACAGGCAGGGCAGGCTGCATCTCAGGATGTTGTTGTCCTGGATGCAGGAGGCGGTTATATAACGCCCGGATTCGTCGACATTCATCGTCACGGGGACTGGCAGGCGCTTGAGAGGGGCGATGATGAACTGCTCAACCGGCAGGGGATCACGACCGTAATCAATGGAAACTGCGGCCTGTCGGCAGCCCCGCAGGGAGGAAGCCATGAGCTGGAAGCCGAACATTTTCTTCACAGTATCATAGGGGCAAAACCATCCATGGAGACAGCCGGCGCAGGGCAGGAGCCGGAAGACCCGGCCGCTTCCATGAAGCAGTATCTGGCGGCTCTGTCCCGCGTGCGCCGCAGTGTCCATACGGGAATGCTGGTGGGCGGCGGAACGGTCCGTGCGAGCGTAGCCGGGTATGGTGAAGGCGCGCTGACGGAAGCCGAAGAGGAAATCATACGCCGGAAGATCAGACAGTCCCTGGAAGAGGGGGCTTTCGGCGTCAGCCTGGGGATCGGATACGCGCCGGAGTATGCCTACGATGAGGCAGGCCTGATACGGGTGCTGGAACCGGTCAGGGGAACCGGGACGCCGATCGCTGTTCATATCCGGACAGAGGGTGACGGAGCCGACCATGCGGTGGCGGAGATGATCCATGTCGCGAAGGCGCTGGATGCGCCGCTTCACCTGAGTCATATGAAATGCATCGGGAAGCGCAACTGGCGGGTTACCTGCGCTAAGGAACTGGAACTGGTCAGGCAGGCCAGACAGGACGGCCTGGATGTGACCATGGACACATACCCGTACATCACGGGATCCACGCAGCTGGTGCATCTGATCCCGCCCCGCTATCAGAGAGAGGGCACGCAGGCTCTTCTGGGATATCTGCAGGATCCTTCCATCCGGAGCCGGATCACC
This sequence comes from uncultured Eubacteriales bacterium, assembly GCA_900313765.1. Taxonomy (GTDB): domain Bacteria; phylum Bacillota; class Clostridia; order Lachnospirales; family Lachnospiraceae; genus Porcincola. The sequence goes on along the minus strand of OMSN01000011.1, from coordinate 7,409 downwards.
CGTATTCTGCAGGAGCCATCCACGGAATACGAGAACATCGTGGAGCTGGCCGGGTTTGAGAATATCGCAGTCACCGGTATCAAGAGCGAAGCGTTCGCTTCCCGCGAGGGTATGACCATCGCAGACATCGCCCGGGAGCGCGGACAGGATCCCTATGACACGCTGTATGATGTTCTTCTGGCGGAGCGCTGTGAGTGTGCCATGCTGGACACATACGGCTGCAAGGAGGACCTGATCGATTTTCTGAAAGATGAAACCTGCAGCGTGATATCGGACGCGATCTATCCGGACGGCGGACGGCGTCACCCCAGAGTCTACGATGCATTTCCCAGATTCCTGATCAGCTTTGTGAGGGAGAAACCGGTATTCCGCATCGAGGAAGCTGTCAGAAAAATGACCTCTCTGCCGGCCAGCGTCTATCATCTGGACCGGGGCGTGCTGGAAGTGGGAAAGACGGCGGACATCTGCGTATTCCGCCTGGAGAATCTGCGCAGTCATGCGGACTTTACTCATCCCGACCGTATGTGTACGGGATTTGATTATGTCCTGACCGCAGGGGAGATCTGTGTGAATCAGGATCGCTGGACAGGGAACGGCTGCGGCAATGTATTGGTACCGGCCCTGCGGAGAGCGTGATACCATTTATTTCCGGAAGGAGGATATCGGATATGACCATTCATCTGAGTGAAGAGAGAGAGCAGCAGGTGATCGATCTGTGCAGGGACCTTATCGCGATCCGCTCTTATTCGGGAGAAGAGGAGGGCGTTGCCCTGCGGCTGAGGGAATTCTGCCTCTCACAGGGATATGATGAGGTGCACACGGACGAATACGGGAATCTCATCGCGACCATAAAGGGAAACCGTCCCGGCCCCACGATCCTGTTTGACGGACATATGGACACGGTCCCGGTGCAGGAGAGGGATTCCTGGAAACATGATCCTTTCGAGGCGCAGATCGAGGACGGCTTGATGTATGGCCGGGGAACTTCGGATATGAAATGTGCCCTTGCCTGTATGGCGGCGGCCGCTGCGTTCTTTGCGCAGGATACCGGACGTGATTTTGCCGGGCAGGTGTCGGTGGCCGGGATCGTCCATGAGGAATGCTTTGAGGGGATCGCTTCCCGTGCGGTCAGCAGGGCTTTGAAGCCGGATCTGGTAGTAATCGGAGAGGCCTCGGATCTGAATCTGAAGATCGGACAGAGAGGAAGGGCTGAGATCCTGCTGGAGACTTTCGGCGTTCCTGCCCATTCATCGAATCCGGACAAGGGGGTCAATGCCGTCTATGCGATGTGCAGGGCGGTAGACCGGATCCATGCGCTCGCACCGTCCGAGCACCCGTTCCTGGGGAAGGGGATCCTGGAACTGACGGATATCAAGTCTCTTCCCTATCCGGGCAAGTCTGTGGTGCCGGAATACTGCTCCGCGACGTATGACCGGAGACTTCTCGTGGGAGAGACTAAGGAGAGTGTGCTTGCTCCGATCCGGAAGATCCTGGAAGAGCTTCATGAGGAAGACCCTGCCTTCCGGGGCAGAGTGTCCTATGCGTCCGGGGAGGAGGTCTGCTATACCGGAGAGAAGATCAGCGCAGAGCGTTATTTCCCGGCATGGCTCCTGGAGAAGGACCATCCGGTGGTGACGCGTGTGCTGGAGGGCCTGCGGTCTCACGGATATGAGCCGGAAGTGACGAAGTACAGTTTCTGCACCAACGGAAGCCATTACTGCGGTGAGGCCGGGATCCCGACGCTGGGAATGGGCCCGTCCACCGAGAGTCTTGCACATACCATAGATGAACATGTGCAGGTGGACCAGCTGCCGGCAGTGACGCAGATCTATGAGTGGATGATGGAAGCCATGCTGTGCGGATAAGCGCACACAGAAGCACATTGACGAAACTCCCGAAACGATAATGATCAAAAATATGTATAATACGGATAATTTTCGTTCCGATTTAAGTCGGCATATTGTCTGAAACTGACAAATGCGGTTGACGGGCACAGTCTGAATATATATAATTTTGTTGTGAATAAAGCCCTGTGATCCAGGGCGGCAGAACTGTATGAGTAAGGAGGCAAAACTATGAAGAAAGTGTTAGCAGTTGTCATGACAGCGATCCTTGCGGCAGGCATGACAGTCAGTGCATTTGCGTCGGACGGTCTTGCGGATAAGAAGATTGCGCTTCTTCTTCCGGGTTCCATCGATGATCAGGGCTGGAACGCAACGAATAACGCCGGTGCGAAGGCAGCGGAGGAAGAGCTGGGTGTCACGATCGACGTTGTTGAGAGTGTTCCGGCAGAGGAATATGAGTCCACCTTTACAGAGTATGCAGAGAAAGGCTATGACCTGATCATGGCAGCAGGCTCCCAGTGGGATGAGTCCGCTACAGTAGTCGCAGAGAATTATCCGGATACGATCTTCTGTGCCATCAACGGCCAGATCTCCGATTTCCCGAACCAGATCCCGGTATTCCCGAAGGAATATGAAGGATCCTACCTGGCAGGCATCATCGCCGGCTATGCTACCGAGAACGGCCAGTTCGCAGTTACCGGCGGACAGTCCAATGACCCGATGGTCAAGCTGATGGATACCTATGAGGCAATGGCGACCAAGATCGCTGCAGAGCGCGGCATTGAAGCTCCGGCAGCAAAGCGTGCATTTGTCGACAGCTGGACCGATGTCTCCGCGACCAAGGATCTGCTTTCTTCCATGATCGACAATGGCGCAGACACCGTATTCTGCTATTCCAACGAGGGAACTTCCGGCGCTATCCAGGCAGCTGAGGAGAAGGGCGTTAAGTTCGTTGGATTCTCTGCTGACAAGAACGGCGAATCCGATTGTGTAGTAGCTTCCGTTTCCATGAACTGGGCAGCTGTATATCCGACCATCGTTGAGAACATCCTGAACGGCAACTGGACCGGCAAGACCGATATCGGTGTCGCAGAAGGTGTCTTCGAAGTCATCGAGACAGACCAGATCAGCGAAGAGTGCCATGCAGCCCTTGTCGACGCGGTTTCCGCGATCAACAACGGCGAAGTTGATTTTGAGCAGTTCTTCGGCGGCGCAGCTGAGACCGAGGCTGAGTAACAGACGCAAATATTTGCTGTCTGCAGTGAATCAGAATTATAGGGCCGGGTGCGGGACGAGCGGTTTCGTGCCCGGACATGCAGACAGAGCATGCGTGCTCTGTCTGTTTTTTACTTCAGTACAGATCGTACAGATGACGAGGAACCTATATGGAACAGAATCAGAACGTACAGCCGGTGGTTGAGATCGACCACGTCAGCAAGCGTTTCGCGAAGGTGCTGGCGAATCACGATGTCTCCATCACGCTGAACAAGGGAGAGGTCGTCGCGCTGCTGGGCGAGAACGGAGCCGGCAAGAGCACGATCATGAATATCCTGTACGGGATCTACCATATGACATCCGGAGAGATCCGGATCGATGGAGTGAAGCAGAATATTACAACGCCGAGGGATGCCATGGCTCTGGGGATCTCCATGATCCAGCAGCATTTTTCCCTTGTCGGAGCACATACAGTTACAGAAAACATCATCCTCGGCAATGTCAAAGGCAAGATCGATTATGCAGCGGAGGAGAAGAAGGTCCAGGAACTGTCCGACCGCTATCAGTTCGGTGTCAGCGCGAAGGCAAAAGTCGGAGACCTTCCGGTTGGCATGCAGCAGAAGGTAGAGATCATGAAAGCGCTCTACCGCAACACGCGCATCCTGATCATGGACGAGCCGACGGCAGTCCTGATGCCGCAGGAGATCGATACGCTGATGGAATTCATCCGCAGCTTCGTCGCGCAGGGCAATTCCGTATTCTTTATCACGCATAAAATGCGGGAGGTCATGCAGGTGGCGGACCGGATCGTGATCATGAGAAACGGAGAAGTCAGCGGAACGGTCAGCAAGGCGGAAGTGCAGATGGCGGATCTGGCCAGGCTGATGATCGGTCATGACCTGGAGGTGCTCAGCAGATCGGAGCATGACGGGAAGAAAGAAGCCGTCCGCCTCAAAGTCGAGCATGTCACGGTCGAGCGGAAAAATGAACTTCCGCTTCTGACAGACCTGAACTTTGAGATCCATGCAGGCGAGATCCTGGGAGTAGCCGGTGTATCCGGAAACGGACAGGATTCTCTGTGTGAGCTTCTCTACGGCGCTCTGCCGCCCACCTCGGGAAGGATCACACTGGACGGGAAAGATATCACCCACCTGAATGTCGCGCAGCACATAGCGCTTGGCGTCGGCTACTGCGCGTCGGACCGCTACCGCTACGGAATGGTCGCGAACATGTCCCTGTCCGAGAACATGATGCTGAAGTCCAGCTATCTGCACCGCTGGGACAAGGGCGGATGGATCAGCTGGAAAACGGTCGACCAGTACACGCAGGAGAAGATCAGTCAGTATTCCATCAAGGCTCCGGATGCCGGCGTTACGATCGGATCTCTCTCTGGCGGCAACCAGCAGAAAGTGGTGGTTGCGCGGGAAGTCGACATGGGACAGAACTTCGTGATCTTCGATCAGCCGACCCGCGGCCTGGATCTGGGCGCGATCAATTATGTGCACAAGACGATCCTCGGTGAACGCGAGGCGGGCAAGAGTATCCTGCTGGTATCGACGGAACTGTCGGAGGTTTTCACACTGTCCGACCGGATCGCGGTCATCTGTGAAGGTAAATTCATGGGTATCTTCCGGAACGGAGAACTGTCAACGGAGCAGATCGGCATGTTGATGGCAGGCGTTCCGATCGAAGAACTCCCGAAACAGGAAGCGCGGGCACAAGGCAGTGCAGCGCCGGCAGATGATGGAAAGGAGGGCAGTGTACATGAATAAGAGAAGCGATTTCCTGCGGCTGATCTTCTGGACTGTCCTTGCGATCTTCCTGGGACTTCTGATCTGCTATCTGTTCCTGCCCCTGATGGGCGTCTCCCCGTCCCTGGCGTTTACGACGATGGTGACCGGCGTCTTCTCGGACAAGTTCACGATGGGCAATATCCTGATCAAGACAACGCCGCTCATCCTGACCGGCCTTGCATTTTCATTTACCTATAAGGCAAACTTGTATAATATCGGCGCCCAGGGGCAGTTTTATGTGGGATGCATGTGCGCCGTTGCAGTATCTCTGAGACTGGCTGAGAAGATCCCGGGACCGCTGGTCCTGCTCCTGGCCTGTGCGGCAGCCATGGCCGGCGGCGCGCTGACCGGATTCATCATCGGTTTCCTCAAGGCAAAAGCCGGGGCAAATGAATTCCTGGTCAGTATGATGTCGACCTACGTGGTTATTTACCTGCTGCAGTATTCCCTCGGGAGCTGGCTGCAGGAAGACAAGCATGAATACCTGAAGACCAATTCCATTAAGAAATCCGTCTGGCTGCCGAAGATCATCGACGGAACTTCCGTATCGCTGGGAATTGTCATAGCGGTGATCGCTGCGATAGTTGTGTGGCTGATCCTCTACCGCACCACCCTCGGATACCGGGTGCGTGTGACCGGCCAGAACATCCATGCGGCAAGGCTGTCGGGAATCAATCCGATAAAGGAATACATGATCGCGTTCGCAATCTCCGGAGCGATCGCCGGGCTGGCCGGCTTCACGGAGATCAACGGCATGCAGCATATGCTGCTGAGGAATACATGATCGCGTTCGCAATCTATGGAGCGATCGCCGGGCTGGCCGGCTTCACGGAGATCAACGGCATGCAGCATATGCTGCTGACCGATTTTGAAAGTTCGATCGGTTCCTACGGCATCGGTATCGCGATCATGGCGTCTGCCAATCCGATCGGTGTGATCTTTGCCGCATTGCTCTTCGGATTCCTGCAGGTCGGTGGCACGGTCCTGTCCCATTCGACAGATGCGCCGGCGAGCGTGATCGACCTGATGCTGGGATTCGTCATGCTGTTCGTCCTGATGTCCTTCTTCTTCCGGAGAAAATCCGAGATCCGGGCTATGAAGAAGCAGGCACTGACTAAGGAAGGATAGGAGGGTCGTGATGCAGAGTTTTATCAATCTTCTTACACGTGCCGTGTTTATGAGTACGCCGCTGATCCTCGGCGCGCTGGGTGAAGTCGTAGCCGAACGCTCCGGCATGATGGTGTGCGCGGTGGAAGGCATCTTCCTGGGAGGAGCCTGGGGCGGATTTGCCGGAGCCTACCTGAGCGGCGGCAATCTCCTGATCGGATTCCTGTCAGCGATGATCGTGGGACTTCTGGTCGCACTTCTCTACGGTTTTACAACCATATACATGGGGCAGCATCAGATTGTCATGGGAACCGCGGTCGCCATCCTGATGACCGGTTTCTGCACCTTCTTCTACCGTGTGATCTTCGGAACGCCGACCTCGCCGCTGAAGGTGAGCACCCTCAAGACGCTTCCGCTGGGACCGCTCGCGAAGATCCCGGCGATCGGCCAGATCATATTCAACCAGAACATCATCACATACATCGCCTGGATCCTGGTACCGCTGATCGCATACTTCATCTTCAAGACCGCCAGCGGACTGACGCTGCGCTCCTGCGGAGAAAACCCGGAGGCGGTTGATGTGGCAGGCATCAATGTCAGGAGGGTACGCATCCTGGCAGTAGGCTTTGCCGGAATCCTCGGCGGCGTTGCCGGCGCTTACTATTCCCTGTGCAATGTCGGCATGTACACCTCCGAGATCATCAGCGGAAGAGGCTGGATCGCCTTCGGCATCTGCTTCCTGGGCAACTGGAATCCGGTCGGCGTGCTGACCTATGGCGTGATCTTCGGAATCTGCGACGCACTGGGCAACTATGTCAAGGCACTTGGAACCAGCGTCCTGCCGAATGAACTGTTCAGCGCACTTCCCTACCTGCTGGTCATCATCATGACCGCGCTTCGGCGCTCCTTCAACGTACCAGCGAAGCTGGGGACGAATTATATCAAGGAAGAATAGTTATTTGCAAAAAGTAAAACAGCACAAGGAATTCGTTTTCGCTCGAACTGTATTTTGGGGATGTTGCGCATGGAATTAAGTATTCGACAGGAATAAAATATATAAGATAATAATAATCAGGCCGAAAAGATGAGGTATTTGTTCACTTTATTGGTCATGACATCATAGTGGGAGGGATCGAGATATGAAAAAACTGTTGGTTTTCGTTCACTGTTTATCATGCTTGTGATGGCATTCATGCTTACTGCAGTGGTGCCGACAGCTATGCCGCAGTCGCATACTGCTATGGCAGCCAAGAAAAAGTCATCGAAGAAATCGGCAAAGGTCGATCTGAAGATTAACACAGAGATGGTTACCGTAAAAGTCGGTAAAGGTGCTACGCTTAAGGTTTCTGGCAATGCAAAGAAAGCCGTGAAATGGAGTTCTACCAGCAGCTGCGTTAAGCTTTCCAAAAAAAGTGGAACAAAGATCAAGGTAAAGGGAGTCAAAGAAGGC
>OMSN01000197.1 GCA_900313765.1 uncultured Eubacteriales bacterium | reverse complement strand
CATGCCAACTTTTAACCAGTTAGTCAGAAAGGGCAGACAGACTTCTGTCAAGAAGAGCACCGCTCCGGCACTTCAGCATGGATTCAATTCCCTGAAGAAGAGAGCGACCAACGACAGCTCACCGCAGAAGAGAGGCGTCTGCACCGCTGTTAAGACCGCTACCCCGAAGAAGCCGAACTCAGCGCTTAGAAAGATCGCCCGTGTTCGTCTTTCCAACGGTATCGAGGTCACCAGTTATATTCCGGGTGAAGGCCACAACCTTCAGGAGCACTCCGTCGTTATGATCCGCGGCGGCCGTGTCAAGGATCTTCCGGGTACCAGATATCACATCATCAGAGGAACGCTTGATACAGCAGGTGTTGCTGACAGACGTCAGGCTCGTTCCAAGTATGGTGCAAAGAGGCCGAAGGCTTCCAAATAATATCAACAGTAAGGTTTCATAGTTTCACGAAGATAACGGTTATGTAAGGGAAGGATGTTCCTTCCATGTTCCAGAGGATGCTTATCACCTCATGTGGCTGCAGATGATAGGATAGTCCGGTCCGGGACGCGAACATGATAACAATCGTGAGTACCTGTGATCTAATTCCAATAATTAAGGAGGGAAGTAACGTGGCACGTAAAGGACATATCCAGAAGAGAGATGTACTTGCTGATCCCAAGTATAACAGCAAGATTGTCACGAAGCTGATCAACAGCGTAATGCTGGATGGCAAGAAGGGCGTAGCACAGAAGATTGTCTACGGCGCCTTCGACAGAATGGAAAAGAAGGCTAACAAGCCTGCGATCGAAGTATTTGAGACCGCTATGAACAACATCATGCCGGTTCTCGAAGTCAAGGCAAGACGTGTAGGCGGCGCTACCTATCAGGTTCCGCTCGAGGTTAAGCCGGACAGACGTCAGGCTCTTGCACTGCGCTGGATCACCATGTATTCCAGAGCACGCGGCGAGAAGACCATGGAAGAGCGCCTTGCAGGCGAGCTTCTGGATGCATCCAACAATACAGGTGCATCTGTAAAGAGAAAAGAAGATATGCACAAGATGGCAGAGGCCAACAAGGCTTTCGCGCACTATCGTTTCTGATAGAGGCCGTCTAACGGAGGAAATAAATGGCAGGAAGAGAATACCCGCTTGAACGGACCAGGAACATCGGTATCATGGCCCATATCGATGCGGGAAAAACAACATTGTCGGAGCGTATTCTGTACTACACCGGCGTCAATTACAAGATCGGTGAGACGTACGAAGGTACTGCTACGATGGACTGGATGGAACAGGAGCAGGAGAGAGGCATCACGATCACATCGGCTGCAACAACCTGTCACTGGACTCTTCAGGAACAGACGCAGACCAAGCCCGGCGCGCTTGAGCATCGTATCAATATTATTGATACTCCCGGCCATGTAGATTTCACTGTTGAAGTCGAACGTTCACTCAGAGTACTTGACGGAGCTATTGGCGTCTTTGACGCGAAGGGCGGAGTTGAGCCGCAGTCAGAGAACGTCTGGCGTCAGGCTGACAAGTACAATGTTCCGCGTATGGCGTTCGTCAACAAGATGGATATCCTTGGCGCGAACTTTGAGAATACGGTGAAGGAGATCGGAACCAAGCTTGGCAAGAACGCAGTCGTTATCCAGCTGCCGATCGGCAAGGAAGATCATTTCGAAGGAATTATCGACCTGTTCGAGATGAAGGCCTATATCTACAATGACAAGAAGGGCGAGGACATCAGTGTTGTCGATATCCCGGATGACATGAAGGATGAGGCTGAAGCGGCGCACTTTGAGCTTGTTGAGAAGATCTGCGACTTCGACGAAGATCTGATGATGGAGTACCTGGAAGGCAATGAGCCCAGTGTCGAAGACATGAAGAAGGCTCTGCGCAAGGCTACCATCGAGAACCTCGGTGTTCCGGTACTGTGCGGTTCCGCACACCAGAACAAAGGAATTCAGAAGCTGCTGGATGCAGTGATCGAGTACATGCCGGCTCCGACCGATATCCCGCATGTCAAGGGAACCGATCTGGACGGCAATGAGATCGAGTGTCCGTCAACGGATGATGCTCCTTTCGCAGCACTGGTATTCAAGATCGTATCCGATCCGTTCGTAGGAAGACTTGCTTATTTCAGAGTCTATTCCGGAACATGCGGTTCGGGATCCTACATACTGAATGCGACGAAGGATAAGAAGGAACGTGTCGGGCGTATCCTGCAGATGCACGCCAATAAGCGGTCTGAACTGCAGAAGGTCTACAGCGGCGATATCGCTGCTGCGATCGGATTCAAGTTCTCCGGAACCGGTGACACGATCTGTGATGATTCGCATCCGGTAATCCTGGAGAGCATGGAATTCCCGGAGCCGGTTATTGAACTGGCGATCGAACCGAAGACCAAGGCAGGACAGGGCAAACTGGGCGAAGCACTCGCAAAACTTGCTGAAGAGGATCCGACATTCCGGGCACATACCAATCAGGAGACTGGACAGACGATCATCGCAGGCATGGGAGAACTTCACCTGGAGATCATCGTTGACAGACTGCTGCGGGAGTACAACGTGGAAGCAAATGTCGGCGCTCCGCAGGTCGCTTATAAAGAGACCATCACGAAGCCGTCCGATGTGGATTCCAAGTACGCACGCCAGTCCGGCGGTAAGGGCCAGTACGGTCACTGTAAGGTTCGCTTCGAGCCCATGGATGCCAACGGCGAGCGGGTTTATGAATTCGTCAACAGCACTGTCGGCGGTTCGATTCCGAAGGAATATGTACCTGCAGTCGATGAAGGTATCCAGGATGCGATGAAGACCGGAACCCTCGCAGGATTCCCGGTAGTCGGCGTCAAGGCTGATGTATATGACGGATCTTACCATGAGGTCGACTCTTCTGAGATGGCATTCCACATTGCCGGATCCATGGCCTTCAAACAGGCTATGCAGAAGGGCGAGCCGGTTCTGCTGGAGCCGATCATGAAGGTCGAGGTCTCCACACCGGAAGAGTACATGGGCGATGTCATCGGCGATATGAACTCCAGAAGAGGACGTATCGAAGGAATGGATGATATCGGAAACGGCAAGATGGTCAGAGGATTCGTTCCGCTGAGCGAGATGTTCGGATATGCGACAGATCTGAGATCCAAGACTCAGGGCCGCGGCAACTACTCTATGTTCTTTGAGAAATATGAGCCGGTGCCAAAGAACGTTCAGGAGAAGCTGTTAAAGGATCTGAACGGCTGAGTTTTATAATGGTTTAACAGGCACAAAACAGTGCTTGCAATTAGATACTTTTTGAAATATAATCAGTTTCAGACTTGTGTTCTGAAGGGGTGCCGGAGGACCGGCACAATCATAGGAGGATTACTGAAATGGGAAAACAGAAGTTTGACAGAAGCAAACCGCATGTAAACATCGGAACCATCGGCCACGTAGACCATGGTAAAACTACTCTGACAGCTGCTATCACCAACGTACTTTCCAAGAGAGTAGAAGGAAACTCTTTCGAGGCTTTCGATCAGATCGATAAGGCTCCGGAAGAAAGAGAACGTGGAATCACCATCTCCACCGCTCACGTTGAGTATCAGACTGAGAAGAGACACTATGCACACGTTGACTGCCCCGGCCATGCTGACTATGTCAAGAACATGATCACCGGTGCTGCTCAGATGGACGGCGCAATCCTTGTTGTTGCTGCTACTGACGGTGTTATGGCTCAGACTAAGGAGCACATCCTTCTGGCTCGCCAGGTTGGTGTTCCGAAGATCGTTGTTTTCCTGAACAAGTGCGATATGGTCGATGATCCGGAGCTGATCGAGCTGGTCGAGATGGAAGTCTCTGAAGAGCTTGAGAAGGAAGGATTCGAGGACAGCCCGATCGTTAAGGGTTCCGCTCTGAAGGCTCTGGAAGATCCGGAGTGCGAATGGGCTGACAACATCATGGAGCTTATGGATACGGTTGATGAGTACATCCCGACTCCGGCTCGTGACAACGAGAAGCCGTTCCTGATGCCTGTAGAGGATGTCTTCACGATCTCCGGTCGTGGTACTGTTGCTACCGGCCGTGTTGAGAGAGGACAGCTCCACATGAACGATCC
>OMSN01000256.1 GCA_900313765.1 uncultured Eubacteriales bacterium | reverse complement strand
ACTTCCGGACAGCTGGTTCTTCACCCGCCATGGCAGGCGGATCGTCGATCGCAGCCGTTATCAGCTGGACTTCTCCAACCCTGAAGTAAGGGAACACGCCGATCGTATCATAAGCCGGCTCGTTGAAGAGTACGGCGCCGGCTATATCAAGATGGATTACAATATCGAACCCGGGATCGGAACCACCGGCCACTGTGAGAGCGCCGGCGAGGGACTTCTTGCCCACAATCGCGCTTATCTGTCCTGGCTTGCGGATACCTTCCGCCGCTATCCGGACCTGGTGATCGAGAACTGTTCCAGCGGGGGACTTCGCATGGATTATGCCATGCTATCCCTCTATCCGATCCAGTCTACCAGTGACAATGAAGATTACCGGCGCTATCCGGTCATCGCAGCCAACGCGCCTATGGCCCTGACTCCGGAGCAGGCAGCCGTGTGGTCTTATCCGCTGGCCGGAGGTGATATCCGGGAATGTGTCTTCAACCTGGTAAGTGCCATGCTGCTGCGAATCCACCAGAGCGGTCATCTGGCCGACCTGGATGAGACTCGCTTCGATCTTGTCAGGGAAGGACTCTCCTACTACAAGAGCATCCGCCATCAGATACGGGATGCCCTTCCCTTCTGGCCCCTTGGACTTGCTGATTACGAGGATGGCTGGGTCTGTTTTGGCCTGCACCTGCCCCCGGAAACAGACCGCGGACACGGTGACGACCTGATTGCTGTATGGCGCTGCGAATCCGAAGAAGAAACCGTCGAACTGCCCTATGCACTTCCTGACAAGGAAAATGCAGACGTCCGGGTTGTCTTTCCGTCCGGATCGCCGCAGAAGATCTCCTATGACAAGGACGCTTCCACGATCCGTGTAACTCTCGATGAACCTTACAGCGCGAGGCTTCTTCGGGTCAGCATGCGCTCCGAATAAGTTCTCCGGGGCAGCGTGCGGTCTAAATAATGAATATACCCGGCTTCGTAAAAGGCGGCTGTCTTATATGACAGCTGCCTTTGCATAGAAGCCTCTGGTCCTGCAGTCCGTCTGCGCGGTGGATGTGACCGTGATCTTCAGGCTCTGGCGGATATCCTCACAGGAAGCCCCTGCCATCAGCGTATAGGTTCCTTCCTCCACTACCCATCTCATCTGCTCATCCAGAAATGCAAGCTGGCTCGCCTTCATGTCAAAGCAGACGGTCTTCTCTTCTCCCGGCTGCAGGTGCACCCTGCAAAAGCCTGCAAGTTCCCTTTCCGGCCGTACCATGGAAGAGACGTCATCCGATACATACAGCTGGACGACTTCATCCCCCTCCCTGTCTCCGGTGTTCTTTATATTCAGACAGACACGGATCGTTCCATCCGGTGCAATCTCCTGCGCCTGCGCCTTGAAATCAGAATAGGCAAATGTCGTATACGACAGGCCGTATCCGAAATCGTACAGCGGGAATGCCGTATCATTGATGTACCCATTCTTATTCCGGATCATTCCGGTATGACCGGCGGCGCGGTAACCGGATCCTCTGGGAAGCGCGTAGTAAACCGGGAGCTGTCCCGCATTGCGTGCAGCCGTCACAGGCAGTCTCCCCGCCGGGCTGTACTCTCCGAACAGAACCTTGCAGAGCGCCTGTCCGCCCATCAGTCCCGGCTGCCAGACTTCCATGATCGCGTCAAAATGAGACGCCACATACTCATTGGAGAGCGGACGTCCGTCGAAATGCAGCACTACGGTCTTCTTGTTCAGGGCATATATCTTCCTGGCAAATGCCTCCTGCTCTCCCGGCAGATCAATACTTGTGGAATCCACACCTTCCCCGACGGTGGATGTGATCCCCCATCCGTTCTTCCCACCCAGGGTCAGGATAATCACATCGGCCTGCGAAGCGACATTCAGTGCCTCTTCTACGTCGCCCACATCATTGCCGGCAGCATTGATGCCTCTGGCGTAAAGGATCTGCGCATCCGTCAGGTACTCTTCCAGTGCTCTTCGCAGCGTTCTGGACTGCGGGAATTCCTTCTGCAGACGCCGCTCCAGACGCGGACTCGGATCCCGGACCTGGCCGACATACTTCTGTTCGATGTCATAGATGATCAGCCCCGGTTCTTCGAATACCTGCCCGTCTTCTTCTCTGGCCATCGTCATGTCAATGGTCGCAGGATAGGAGAATGTTCCGAAATAACTCCTGAGAAGGTCTGCATGGGGGCCGATCACGGCGATCTTCTTCACATCTCTGGAGAGCGGAAGCGTCTGATGTTCATTTTTCAGCAGGATAATCATTCTTCAGCAGGATGAAACTCTCCAGGGCAATCTCTTCATTCAACTGCATGGAGATGGGCTGATGGAGCGAGTGTTTCAGCTCTTCCAGGTGCGGATAAGGATCCTCAAAGAGACCCAGCCGGAACTTCAGCATCAGGATCCGCCTGACGATACGGTCGATCAGCTCCATGCTGATCCGCCCTTCCTCTACAGCCTTCTTCAGGCTATAGGTATAGGCTTTCGGCCTTGGATATTCCACATCAAGCCCCGCGTTCACCGCGCGGATCCCTGCCTCCTGGTAGTCAGTAGCCACCCGGAACGGGTCAATCAGGCGGTCCAGAGCGATATAGTCCGATACCACGATCCCCTCGAAACCCATTTCCTCTCGGAGCAGGTCTGTGAGAAGTCTGTGCGATCCGGAGACCGGCTCTCCATTCAGACAGCAGTAAGAACTCATGACAGATCCCAGCCCGGCCTCGGTAATCGCCGCCTGGAATGGCTTGCAGTGGATCTCCCTGAGGTCACGCTCTGTCACCAGGCTGCGGCCCATATTCAGTCCGCCCTCTGTGATCCCGTGGCCGACATAATGCTTCGCGGTGCAGAGCACACCCTTCGACAGATTGTCTGTCTGCAGTCCCTTTGTAAATGCGCTCGCCATGGCTGCAGTCAGGGTCGGGTCTTCCCCGTAAGTCTCCGTGGTCCTGCCCCATCTGGGATCTCTCGCGATATCTACAACAGGAGACAGTGCCTGACGGAAACCGACATGGTACATCTGCTGCCGGATCACTTCCGCCATCTTCGAGATAAGATCTGTATCAAAAGTGGACGCCTGCGCGACTGCACTGGGAAATACGTCCGCTTCCGTGAACTGTGCTCCGGCACATGCTTCACAGTGAATCAGCGCAGGGATCCCCAGCTCTGTCTCCTGTGTCAGGAAATGCTGCAGTTCATACACGTACTGCGCAATCTTCCCCACATTGTCCGCCGTTGTAAATGCGCCGACATGGCCGATCCCCTTCGGGATATAGTCTTTAAAGTACGGGATATCCGGCGTGATCGTCACCAGACAGGTCATCTGATCGATCTTCTGTTCAAAAGACATCCTTCCGATCAGATCCTCTGTCCTCTCTTCTGCCGAAAGCGAAGAATTCTTATATCTCATCATTTCCGCCCTCTTCTTTCTGCCCGGACATCCTGGCATCCTGTTATACGGATTGCCTCCGGGAGGTTCCCGGAGGCTTTCCTATATGCATATAACACCTTCACTGAGGTTTACTCAGCTTCTGTCTCAGCTCCGCCTGCAAGATACTCGTCGACATTGTCAGCGGTCACGATCTGGAACGGGATGAAGACATCCTCTATCTCAGCCGGATCCGTGCCGTCACGCAGCGCCGCGAAGATCTCAGCGCCTGCCTCAGCCTGTCCCTTCGCATCCTGAAGAGCGGTCATGGCCATCTCACCGTTCTTGATGGATTCAAGAGCCGGATCACTGCCGTCGATACCAAGAACCAGAACATCCGCCAGCATGTCATTGGTCTTCAGCGCCTGCACAACGCCCAGCGCGGAGTCATCATTCTGGCATACGATCGCATCGAAATGATCATAGCTCATGATGCAGTCCTCTGCGGTACTCATACCCAGGTCCTTGCCGTTCTGGACATTGTACTCATCCAGGATCTCGATGTCGTCTCTTGCAGCGAGCGCATCGGTAAGGCCCTGCTTGCGGTCGATGTACTGCTGGTCGTTTGGCTCACCGGTAAAGTACAGGATCTTCGCGTCTTCCGGAAGTACCTCTACCAGGTATTCGCCCTGTGCCTTGCCTGCCTCTACATTCGGAGATCCGACATAGATGTATCCGGGATAGTCATCCCCGCCGCTGACCGAGGTCAGGAAGGAAATGTACGGAATCCCTGCCTCTTCCGCAGCCTTCAGCGCCGGAACGGAACCGCTCAGGTCATTGGAGATTGCTGAAACGACCTGTGCGTTCTGTACGATAAAGTCATCGATCTGGCCATTCTGAACATTGGTGTCACCGCCGGCATCCGTCACCATGATCTCGATACCCTGCGCTTCCGTTGCGTCTTTCAGGTAGGTACGGAACTTCGCACAGTAATCATAGGTGTCTGAGTTGTTTGCAAACCCTACCAGGTATGCGTCATCCGCCAGTGCGGTCAGGCTCATCGCAGCCATCAGTACACCCGATATCAGCAGTCCCATCACTCTCTTTTTCATGTTTTATCCTCCTTATTGTGTGATTCACTATCTTCACCTGTATCCGCACAGGTTAGGCACGTTTTAATACTACATACTCTTGCGGTCTTCCTTCGTCATGGTATCCAGAATGACCGCGCCGGCGATCAGTATGCCCTTCACGATCAGCTGGTACTGCGTGGACAGATGGAGCAGATTCAGGATGTTGTTGATCAGGCCGACGATGATGGAGCCGATCAGTGCTCCGGTCACGGTTCCGATCCCGCCAAGGAAACTGGTTCCGCCCACGACAACAGCCGTGATCGCGTCGAATTCATAACCTTCCCCAACGGATGGCATGCCTGCTACGAGCCTTGCCATCAGAACCACACCGGCAAGACCGGTCAGGAAGCTCGCAAGTGTGAAAATGATCCGTTTCGACCGGTTTGTGTTGATGCCTGAGGCAATCGAAGCCTTCTCATTTCCGCCGATCGAGTAGATCTGAAGGCCCAGACTGGTATGTTTCATCAGTACTGCGATGACTGCCACACATGCAAGCATGATCAGCACGGGTACCGGCACTGCTCCAAATACCTTATAGTGACCCAGCGGCTCGATCTTCTCCACACCGCGGTAGATCCCGATCCCATGATTCTCGTGAACCACG
>OMSN01000025.1 GCA_900313765.1 uncultured Eubacteriales bacterium | reverse complement strand
TGATCTTTCAAAAGGCAATAGGTAATCTTCTAATGTTGGTTTAGAATTTCCTGTGGATTCTGATACGGGATGACATGATTTGATAGAGTATAGCATGCTATAACTGTTGTAGTTCTTTGATCTGTCATTTAAGATATAATTGAAAAAGCAGCACAAAAGGAAGCTCGGAGACGGGCTTCTTTTTCGTGGTGCTTTTTTTGACTTTATAGGAAATTCCGATTTTTTTGAGCCATAAAGAAAGCGCATGTTTATCGAACATACGTTAGATAGGAGGATATTGGGGAATAAAAACCCTATGATGATCGGGTTCGGCTTAGAAGATATAGAATCCTTCTTCACCATAATCATCATCGAGCTCATCATCATTGAGGAAGTAATCCATATCAAGAAGGGCATCCTCGCTCATGTTGCGAATGTCCCTGGATGTCATCCCTTCCGGCGGATTTTCCATATATTTTTTGCGTAGTTCTTCTATGTCCGGCTTCATGATAACACTCCTGTTTTTTATGGAGTGTAACACGTTGAAGGATGTCATGGAACTATGCGGAAGATCTTTTTCCACGAGAGCGGGACATTACTTTCTCGTACATTTCCTCAAGGGAAACACGTGCGTGCCTGTGATAGAGTTCCAGGAAGATCATGGTTGTGCCGCATTCACACTTCAAGGGGTCATAGCCGAAGGCATGAAGGATGGCAGCACGCCATTGATTGAAACTGCGGAAGAAATGATGCTTTTCACGGGAGATGGCACGATGGAGTTTTTTGTCGATATCACGGTGCCTGGCATAGAGGCCGCCATACCGGATCATTTTAAAGTGTTTCTCCGGGATATGTCTGATTAAACGTTCTATGAACTCCATAACGGGAATGGTCTCTTCCACATAGACATCGTCTTCATGCCGGTTGTAATGGAACGTGACCGTGTCACCGTCATACCGATCGATCCGAGATGTGGCAATGACAGGGCGGCCAAGGTAGCGTCCGATGTATTTTGTGACGATTTTGGGATCGCATTTATTGGGTTTGGCATAGACATAGAAGCCGTGTTTATGTTCTTTATAGCAGACGGCTTTGACCTTCTTAAAGGAAGAGCCAAGATGGGGTGCCATTTCATCCAGGAGGGCGGTACGGAAAGCATTCCGCAGATAAGAGTAGTTGAAATGCTTCACATTACGCCAGAAGCCGTCATCGCTGTATCCCCCTTCTGAAATGAGGCAGTGGATATGGGGATTCCATTTCAGGTCTCTGCCGAAAGTGTGGAGGACCATGATGAAACCAGGGGTGAAGTTTTTAGACTTGTTCATTTTAAAGAACATCATTGAAACAACGCTGGTAACGGCATGGAAAAGGCAGTTCAGGAGATGCCGGTCCTCCAGGAAATACCGCCGGAGACTCTCATCAATCGTAAAGACACAGTGCCGGTGAGGGACATTGATGAGTTTAAAGGACATATTGGTTGTGCGTTCCATGGAATACTTATTGCCGCAGGTAGGACAGAAACGGCTGTGGCATCGGAAAGGAATAAATTTGAGGTTGCCGCATTTGGGACAGCCATACATGGCACCGCCAAAAGAGGGGTCGCCACAATGGATCATCTTCTCGACGTTCTCGACAACAGCGTCACGAGGATGAAGGGTATATATCATTTCTTCATAATGATCAGCAAAGATTTTCTGAAGGATATTCATGAGATCAGTATGAAGGAAATGATGGGAAAAGAAAACCCCAAACCCCTCATGAATGAGGGGAAGGGGAGTTGATGCGTCGAAGACCTTTTTTATACTGTGACGAGACAGAAATAAGGACTATGATAAGATCCCTTATGTAAGGCGGCGGGAAAAAGGAAAAGCCTTTCTGAACCATACCAGTATCTGCTGGATCAGGACCGGAAGGAAGATTCCTGCGATCACATACAGGATCCTTGTCTGCTGTACATTGTAGGGCAGGAAGAAATAGTTATACTGGGTCCGGAAAGCATGTGCATCAAAGGTCGGGAAGATGTGCAGGAAACGGTACGCTGCATAGAACAGCGCTTTCACTGCCATGAATCCCATGAACTGATTCTCCATAATGCTGAAGGTGCTGCCCGCAATCAGGTTTACGATCCTGGACTGTCCCATCACCGGTTCCATGACACGTGCTGCCCGGAGCCAGAAGGCGATCCCGACGAAGCCTGACAGGAACGGCATCAGGGGATTACCGGTGAAGTTACACCATGAGTAAACATAGGTCGGAAGTCCCTTGTTAATCACACAAAGCACAAGATCGATCAGGAATACCAGGATAAAATATTCTGTATTACACAAACGGTCATGGTATTCCAGAACCCTTCGGTACAGAACGCCTGCCTGGAAAAAGGGAAGGAAATACAGCAGGCGGTCCAGAACAAGGTACCAGCCTTCATTCAGCCCTGACTGCGCCAGCTTTACGCCTGCCGCTCCTGTGGCGATAAACAGCAGGGTGAGGACGGCTTCCTTGATAACGACCCATCTACGTTCATGCGCGGCAGGAAGTACAAACCGCACGAGAGCCATAACAACCTCCACCATGAAGAGAGGAGCGACAAACCAGGCAGCCAGATTATAGCCGAACTGATGCCCGTTTGTAAGAGGAAACAGAAACAGCTTCCTCCAGGTGATGCCTACGCCCTGGGGAATCCCCAGCTTTCCCATGATTGTTACAATCAAGGCGTAGGCAAAGTTCCAAAGATACAGAGGAACCAGGAGATGTTTTGTCTTTCTGCCGATATAGCGCAGAGGGTGCCGCTCTTCTTCAAACCGGTAGAAGTAGCCTGCGGCAAAGACGAAAATGCCCAGATACCACGAGTCGAACCAGTCCTGAAGGAGATAGAGGCCGCCGCTGGAACAGTGTGTTGTAACGACGGCAACCATGCCGACGGCGTAGAGAATGCGGAAACGGTAATCCGTCCTGCTGTGGAGATGAGATGGATCTGTGCCTGTCTGCTTAACTGTCATTTCTCACCTGTTTTCTGTCTGCCCGGATAACGTATCCGCAGGCAGTATGGAAGTCTCATTTACAGAGCAATATACTGTATTTACAGAGTATAATAATACATATACAAATTATGTATTGTCAAACGCAGGCTTTTGCAGGCATGAAACTTGAAATCACAGGAAAGAGGAATGTCAAAGGATATTGGATGTTTGTGTAAATTGCATTGAAAAAATGAGTAATATACCTGTGTTTTGGGGCAAATCGCACAGCATTTTAGCGCCTCGGTTCTTCGGCATTATTGACACTGTTTCTTTTCATTGATATACTGATTCTGTAATCCGCTCAATCTTTCATTTTTTTGCGGTTGTTTGTAAGGAGGTTAGAAGATTATGAAAAAGCTTGTGGCATTGGCAATGAGTGCACTGATGGCAATTTCACTCTCCGGAGCAGCATTTGCAGCTGAGACTGAGGGCGATGTTGTGATCCCGGAGGACTTCAAAGCCGGATTCATTTTCCTGCACGACGAGAACTCCACCTATGACCTTAACTTTATCAATGCAGCGAAGGAAGCTGCAGCAAACCTCGGAATGAGCGAAGATCAGATCGTTCTGAAGACCAACGTTCCGGAAGGACAGGAGTGTTATGAAGAAGCCATGGATATGGCGGATCAGGGCTGCGGCATCGTCTTTGCAGACAGCTTTGGCCATGAAGATTACATGATCCAGGCCGCACAGGAGGTTCCGGAGGTTCAGTTCTGCCACGCAACCGGTACCAAGGCTCATACACAGGGCCTTGACAACTATCACAATGCTTTCGCATCCATCTATGAAGGCCGCTTCCTGGCAGGCGTTGCTGCAGGAATGAAGCTGAATGAGATGATCGCGAACGGCGACATCACCGAAGAAGAAGCGAAGGTCGGATATGTCGGCGCATTCACATACGCAGAGGTTATCTCTGGATTCACATCCTTCTTCCTTGGCGTGAGACATGAGTGTCCGAGCGCTACGATGGAAGTCACCTTCACCGGTTCCTGGTATGATGAGACCGCTGAGAAGGAAGGCGCGAACACACTGATCGAGGACGGCTGCGTCCTGATCTCCCAGCATGCTGACTCCATGGGTGCTCCGACAGCTTGTGAAGCTGCAGGCGTACCGGATGTTTCCTACAACGGATCCACCAAGGATGCTGCTCCGAACACCTACATCATCTCTTCCAAGATCAACTGGGCTCCGTACTTCGAGCATGCGATCAAGTGCGCAGTTGCAGGCGAGCCGATCGAGGTTGACTACACCGGCACACTGGCAACCGATTCCGTACAGCTCACCGAACTGAACGAGGCTGTTGCAGCTGAGGGAACCGCAGAGGAGATCGAAGCAGTCAAGGCAGCTCTGGAAGATGGTTCTCTGCATGTATTTGATACCTCTGCATTCACCGTCTTTGGCGAGCCTCTGACCGAAGAGTTCATGGCTGACGTTGACGATGATCCGGATTATGCACCGGATACCGCAGTTGTATCTGACGGATACTTCCATGAGTCCGAGTTCAGATCTGCTCCGTACTTCGGCCTGTTCTATGATGAGAGTGGAAACGGAAGCCCGATCGACGGCATCACGCTGCTCGACACCGCATTCTGATCCGTATCTGAATCATATTGTGAACACATAACTGAGCATATGACATTCCGGTGTGAATGATCCGGAATGTTGTGAGGCAGTGCAGTGATACGTTTCCTGTGCTGCCTCATATTGGTTATTGACACAGGAGGACATATTTTGGATAACAGGGTACCAGCCGTAAGTATGCGCGGCATTACGAAGACATTCGGACCAGTCGTGGCGAATCACGATGTTTCGATCGACATTCAGAGAGGCGAGATCCTGTCCCTGCTGGGAGAGAACGGTTCCGGCAAGACAACTCTGATGAATATGCTGTCAGGCATCTATTTCCCGGATTCCGGGCAGATCCTGGTGGACGGGAAAGAGGTTTCGATCCGCTCGCCGAAGGATGCGCTGGATCTCGGAATCGGTATGATCCATCAGCATTTCAAACTGGTCGACGTCATGACCGCCACTGAGAACATCGTACTGGGTTTAAAAGAAGAAAAATACGATCTGAAGGCAGCATCCAGGCGGGTCAGGGAGATCTGCGACCGTTATGGATTTGATCTGAAACCGGAGCAGAAGATCTATGATATGACTGTATCACAGAAGCAGACAGTCGAGATCGTCAAAGTGCTCTACCGCAAGGCGGATATCCTGATCCTGGATGAGCCCACCGCCGTGCTGACGCCGCAGGAGACAGAGAAGCTGTTCGATGTCCTGCGCAACATGAGAAAAGACAACAAGGCAGTCGTTATCATTACCCATAAGCTCAACGAAGTGCTGGAGATCTCCGACAGAGTCGACATCCTGCGCGCCGGTGAGTTTATCGGCAGCCTGAAGACCAGCGAGACCGGTGTCCAGGAGATGACGGACATGATGGTCGGTCATGCGGTCGAACTGAACATTGACCGTCCAGAGCCGAAGGATGTGGAACCCAGACTTGAGATCTCGGGACTCACCGTCCGAAGCGAGGAAGGGATCCTGAAACTGGACAATGTTTCCTTTACTGCTAATTCCGGAGAGATCCTCGGAATTGCCGGTATTTCCAACAGCGGACAGAAGGAACTGCTGGAAGCGATCGCCGGCCTGCAGCCGGTAGAGAGCGGCGATATCTGTTATCTGCCCAAGGGAGGCCAGAAGACCAGCCTGATCGGCAAGGATCCGCTGGATATACAGAGACTGGGTGTCTCACTCTCCTTCGTTCCGGAAGACCGCCTGGGCATGGGCCTGGTTGGAAACATGGATCTGACGGACAATATGATGCTCCGTTCCTTCCGTAAAGGCAGAGGCCTGTTCGTGGACAGAGGAACCCCGAAAGGGGTGGCGACCCATGTGGTAGACAAACTGGAAGTCGTAACGCCGAACCTCGCAACGCCGGTCCGCCGCCTGTCCGGCGGAAATGTGCAGAAGGTACTGGTAGGAAGAGAGATCGCTTCGGCGCCTTCCGTCCTGCTGACCGCCTATGCGGTCCGTGGTCTGGATATCAATTCCTCCTATGCGATCTATGATCTGATGAATCAGCAGAAGCAGAAGGGCGTTGCCGTCATCTATGTCGGTGAAGACCTGGATGTTCTCCTGGAGCTGGCAGACCGCATCCTGATCCTGTGCGGAGGCAAGGTATCCGGCATTGTGGACGGACGCAAGACAGATAAGTATGAAGTCGGACTGATGATGACATCTCTGGGAGGAGGTGAGGCCAGATGAATGAAAAGAAGAGAGGGCCTCTTGCCCATATCGTAAAACGCCCCGCCATCTCCAGAGGACAGGCGTACGCGATCCGGGCAATGTCGATCGTACTGGCGATCGTTGTCTGCGCGATTGTCACCTTCCTGCTGACAGGCGATGATCCGATCAGTGTCTTCAAGACCATCTGGGAGGGCAGTTTCGGATCAGAGAGAAGGTTCTGGGTGCTGATGCAGAATATTTCGATCCTCCTGATCATCTCGCTGGCGATGGGACCGGCGTTCCGGATGCGCTTCTGGAATATCGGAGGAGAAGGACAGGTCATGATCGGTGTTCTGGCCACAGCCAGCTGCATGATCATGCTGGGCGGCAAACTTCCGGCTCCGCTGCTGATCATCGTAGAGATCGGAGCAGCAGTTGTCGCAGGTGCCATCTGGGCAGCGATACCCGCATTTTTCAAGTCCAACTGGAATACCAATGAGACGCTGTTCACCCTGATGATGAACTATGTAGCCACACAGCTGGTCGCGTACTTCATCATCGTCTGGGAATCCCCGAGAGGATCCGGCAAGATCGGTATCATCAACCAGAAGACGATGGCAGGATGGCTGCCGCAGATTGGTCAGTATAAATATCTGCTGACAGTGATCGTTGCGGTTGTTCTGACAGTTGTTCTGTATATCTACATGAATTACAGCAAACACGGTTACGAACTCTCTGTCGTCGGTGAGAGTGAACGGACCGCACGATATGTCGGTATCAAGGTCGGTCGTGTATTCATCCGCACGATGCTTCTGTCCGGTGCCATCTGCGGACTGGCAGGCGCGCTGATGGTTGCAGGTACGGATCATACGATGACGACGACGCTGGCGGGCGGACGCGGATTCACCGCAGTCATGGTCGCATGGATGGCAAAGTTCAATCCGGTCGGAATGATCTTCACCTCCTTCCTGCTGGCATTCCTGCAGAAAGGTGCAGGAGAGGTTGCCACTCAGTTCGGATTGAATCAGAGTTTCTCCGATATACTCAGCTCGATCATCATCTTCTTCCTGATCGGATGTGAATTCTTCATCCAGTACAGGATCGTATTCAGGAAGGAGGCGAAATAATCCATGTTTGATATTATTTCCTTTATTCCCCGTGCAGTCGCACAGGCGACACCGCTGCTGCTTGGCTCTACCGGTGAGACCCTCACAGAGAAGAGTGGCAATCTGAACCTCGGAATTCCCGGCATCATGTATGTCGGCGCGATCTCCGGCGTAATCGGTGCGTTCTTCTATGAGCAGAAGGTCGGTTCCGTAGAGAACGCAAACGCACTGCTTGCGATCGGGATCCCGCTGGTCTGCTGTCTGGTCGGTTCTGCGTTGATGGGACTGCTCTACTGCTTCCTGACGGTTACACTGAGAGCAAATCAGAATGTAACCGGTCTTGCCATGACCACCTTCGGTGTCGGTTTCGGCAACTTCTTCGGGGGGTCCCTGATTAAGCTGACCGGTTCCGATGTCCCGTCCATCGCGCTGTCAATCACGCATAAGTTCTATGCAGCGAAACTCCCCTTCGCAAAGGGAGCGGGAGTGTTCGGGAAACTGGTCCTGAACTATGGATTCCTGGTTTATGTAGCGATCGTTATCGCTCTTGCGGCATCTTATTTCCTGAATCATACGAGACAGGGTCTGCAGCTGAGAGCGGTCGGTGAGAACCCGGCAACGGCAGACGCCGCCGGCATCAATGTTGCGCGCTATAAGTACTGGGCGACGATCATCGGCTCCATGATCGCGGGTCTGGGCGGCCTGTACTATGTCATGGACTACGCTTCCGGTGTCTGGTCCAATGACGCATTCGGTGACAGAGGATGGCTCGCCATTGCACTGGTTATTTTCACCATATGGAGACCGAATGTCAGTATACTGGCTTCGCTCCTGTTCGGTGGACTGTATATATTGTATCTGTACATTCCGACCGGAACCAACATGGCCGTCAAAGAGATCTACAAGATGGCACCGTTTATAGTTACGATCCTTGTGCTGATCATTATCAGCATGCGTAAGAAGAGGGAGAATCAGCCGCCGGCTCATTTGGGTCTGCCATACTTCCGTGAAGAGCGGTGATGATGTTTCGCCGTCCATAGTGATATAAAGAAGATGGATGCACACCTCCTGCAGGCTTGAAGAGAACGAACAAGCCTGAGAGGTGTGCATCTGCGCTGTCACGAAAACCGTCACCATCTTGTCTAAACGGCTGTTTAAAGGTATAATGAAATGATCTTATAAAGGAACGAGGATTCCACATGGCAGCATGGTATGACAACACCATTTTTTACCATATCTACCCGATCGGGCTCCTGGGAGCGGAGCGGGTGAATGAAGGCGGACCGGTACAGCACCGGCTGCGGAAACTGAATGACTGGATCGGACACATGAAGGAACTGTCGGTGGGAGCGGTGTATATAGGCCCGCTGTTTGAATCGGCAGCGCATGGATACGACACAACCGATTACCGGACAGTAGACCGGCGGCTCGGAGACAATGAAGATTTCAGGCAGTTTACAGCTGCCTGCCACGAGGCGGGGATCCGGGTAGTGGTTGACGGAGTGTTCAACCACACAGGACGCGGATTCTTCGCATTTCAGGATATCAAGAAGAACAGGGAGAATTCCAGGTACAGGAACTGGTACAAAGGGATCAACTTTGGCTGGAACAGCGCTTACAACGACGGTTTTTCCTACGAGAGCTGGCGCGGCGCCCAGGATCTTGTGAATCTGAACTTCTGGAACAGAGAAGTGAAGGATTACCTGTTCGATGTGGTCCGGTTCTGGATCCGCGAGTTTGATATTGACGGGATCCGGCTGGACTGCGCAGACGTTCTTGATTTCGATTTCCAGAAGGAGCTTCGGTGGGTTACTTCCCAAGAGAAGCAGGACTTCTGGCTGATGGGAGAGGTCATCCACGGAGACTATGCCCGCTGGGCAAACCCCGAGATGCTGCATTCCGTCACCAACTACGAGCTGAACAAGGGACTGTGGTCAGGGCACAATGATCACAATTATTTTGAGATTGCGCATACGATCCGGCGTCAGTTTGATGAGAACGGCGGGATCTACAGAGGAAGGGTCCTGTATTCCTTTGCGGACAATCATGATGTGTCGAGAGTTGTGAACCAGCTGCGGGAAAAGAGACATCTGAAACCGCTGTACACCCTTCTCTATACACTTCCGGGAGACCCGTCCGTCTACTATGGATCGGAGTGGGGGATCGAAGGAGAGAAGCGGTGCGGAGACAATGCGCTGCGTCCGGCGGTTGATCTGGAGGCGATCACCAGAGATCCGCCCTGTCCGGGACTTGAGGAGTTTCTGGTCAGGCTGGGCCAGATCCGGACGGAGCAGGAAGCGATCGGTCTTGGGCGGTACAGGGAACTGCTCCTGACAAACCGGCAGTATGCATTTGCGAGGATCCTGGATCAGACGGCTGTCATAACGGCAGTCAACAATGACGAGAATCCCGCGCAGGTCTGGATCCGGCTTCCGTTTGAGGCAGATGAGATCACGGATCTGATGACCGGCGAGAAGATAACACCACAGTCCGGACAGCTGAATGTTACACTGGATGCGTGCGGCTGCGGGCTGTATCGGATCGGTTAATGGAAAGAACAGCAATAACAGATAGTGGAATTGGCTACCTGACAAGTGCATCACAGAAACGTATGGAGGGACGTAATGGGTGAACTGACAAACAAGAAGGATCTGGTTAAGGCGGCAGTGGTTAAGAAGGCTGCTGAGAAAAAGACAGCTGCAAAGAAAACGGCTGCAAAGAGTGCTGTTAAGAAGGCTGTAAAAGCTGCAGGAAAAAAGACCGCGGTCAAGGCAGCCGTAAAGGCAAAGGCCGGCAAGGTTGATACAAAGAAGAAAGCCCCGAAGACGGAAGAGGCACAGGCACAGCCAGCAGTTCCGGCAATCGGTGAAGGATATGAGTTTATCCATGATCTGGACCAGTATCTGTATGACCAGGGTGTCCACTATGAGATCTTCCGGAAGCTCGGTGCGCATCCTTCCATGAAGGATGGCAAAAAGGGTATTCATTTTGCAGTCTGGGCTCCGAATGCGGCAGCAGTGCACCTGATCGGCGAGTTCAACGGATGGAACGAGGATAACATCGCACTTGTGCGTCTGGATCCCTCCGGAATCTGGGAAGGCTTTGTGGAAGAGGCACAGGTCGGACAGATGTATAAGTACCTGATTTATACGCAGAACGGCACGAAACTGTACAAGGCGGACCCGTATGCGAATTCTGCAGAGAAGAGGCCGGGAACCGCTTCCGTGATCGCTGATATCTCCACCATCAAGTGGACAGACGGTGCCTGGATGAAGAAGCAGGAATCCTTCGTACAGGATACTTCCGCGATCTCCATCTACGAGTGTCATATCGGAAGCTGGATGCGTCATCCGCACGGAGAGAACGAGGACGGGTTCTACAACTACCGCTACTTTGCTCACTCCATCACGGATTACCTGAAGAAAATGGGATACACGCACATTGAGCTGATGGGCATTGCCGAGCATCCCTTCGATGGTTCCTGGGGCTATCAGGTGACCGGTTACTATGCACCGACGAGCCGCTACGGCACACCGGAAGACTTTGCATATATGGTCAACTATCTGCACCGCCACAATATCGGTGTCATTCTGGACTGGGTGCCGGCTCATTTCCCGAAAGATGCACATGGCCTTGCTGACTTTGACGGAACGGCCTGCTATGAATACGCGGATCCGCGCAAGGGAGAGCATCCGGACTGGGGCACCAAAGTGTTTGATTTCAGCAAGAGCGAAGTCAAGAACTTCCTGATCGGCAACGCTCTGTTCTGGATCGAGCAGTTCCATGTTGACGGACTTCGTGTGGACGCAGTCGCTTCGATCCTGTATCTGGATTACGGACGCAGGGACGGAGAGTGGGTCCCGAACAAGTACGGCGGAAATAAGAACCTGGAGGCAATCGAGTTCTTCAAGCATCTGAATTCCGTGGTCAGGGGCAAACATCATGGCGTCATGATGATCGCCGAGGAATCCACAGCGTGGCCGCAGGTCACAGACAAGCCGGAGAACGACGGCCTCGGATTCTCCATGAAATGGAATATGGGCTGGATGCATGACTTCCTTGAGTACATGAAACTGGATCCGTATTTTAGAAAGTTCAACCACAACAAGATGACGTTTGCGATGACATATGCGTACTCCGAGAAGTACTGTCTGGTGCTGTCACATGATGAGGTCGTGCATCTGAAGTGCTCCATGATCAACAAGATGCCCGGACTGTATGACGATAAATTCGCGAACCTGAAGGCCGGTTATACGTTCATGTTCGGACATCCGGGCAAGAAGCTGCTGTTCATGGGACAGGAATTTGCCCAGGAGAGAGAGTGGTGTGAGGACCGCGAACTTGACTGGTATCTCCTGGATGAGCCGAAGCACAGACAGGTTCAGGATTTCGTGGCTGAGCTGCTGAATCTGTATAAGACAACCCCGGCAATGTACGACGCAGACTGCTATCCGGGCGGATTCGAGTGGATCAATGCGGATGACGCAGACCGCAGTATCTTCAGTTTCCTGCGACACAGCGCAGACGAAAAGAGCAATCTGCTGTTCGTCATCAACTTCACGCCGATGGCAAGGCCGGATTACAGAGTCGGATGCACGAAGAAATGCAAGTACCGCCTGGTCCTGGATGGTGATGAGGAGAGATTCGGCGGACATGGAACACCGCATCAGGCGACCTATGAAGCGGTGGAGAGCGAGTGCGACGGCAAACCCTATTCATTTGCTTTCGATCTTCCGCCGTATGGAGTGGCGGTATTCAAGTATTGATGCAGGATTGGAGTTAGTATGAGATCCGGGACTGGGGTACGATACAGCAGAAAACTGAAAATGCACTGGAGCTGGAGCCTGTATCTGGCATTCACCCTGATCCCGTTCTCTGTGGGCATGTACTTTCTGGATCACCGTGCAGGCCTGGCGGCGACTGCCTTTACCGCGGCTTATTTTCTGGCGATCCTGTTTGTCTACTTCTATTATCGTCCGCGCATCCTGCGTGCCATCGTCCGGTTTGCGAGCCGGTACGGGACTGTACAGGCACAGGTGCTCAAACAGCTGGAGATCGCAGCGGCTATTGTGGACAAAGATGGCAATGTGCTGTGGATGAATGACAAGCTGTGTGAGCTTACCAAAAAGCCGATATGGTATCAGAGAAATATCATGACGATCTTTCCGTACCTGTCAAAGGCGGTATTTCCTGATGCGGATGAATTCAAGAATATCGATCTGACTTACGAAGACAGGCAGCTGAGGGCACATCTTCAAAGGATTCCGCTGGACAACCTGATCGCGGATTCAGAGCTGATCGAGACCGTCGACCGGGAGGACGGCAGTGAAGTCTATATGATCTACTTCGTGGACGAGACCGAACTGCAGGAACTCCGCAAACAGAACAGAGAACAGCGAGGGGTTGTCACCCTGATCTACCTGGACAACTACGATGAAGCGATGGATGATGTTGACGAAGTGCATTCCTCGCTGATGAATGTTCTGATCGACCGGGAGATCAACAAATACTGCCTGGCACACAATGCCCTGAGCAAGAAACTGGAGAAAGACAAGTATCTGGTCATCATGAACCAGAAGAGCCTTGAGCAGGCGATCGCAGATCATTTCTCCGTCCTGGAAGAGGTCAAGACGATCCATATCGGCAATGAGATCGAGATGACGATCAGTGTTGGTGTCGGTGCAGGCGGAGATGACTACAACCACAATTACGATCTGGCTCACTCCTCGATCGAGATGGCGCTGGGACGGGGCGGCGACCAGGCGGTCGTGAATCGCAATGGCCATATGCAGTTCTTCGGCGGCAAGTCGGCAGGCGGAGAGCGGCACACGAGAGTCAAGGCCAGAGTAAAGGCCCAGGCTATGCGTGAGATCATGGAAGGCGCCGCGAGAGTGCTTGCCATGGGGCATAAGCTCACAGACATGGATTCCCTTGGCGCTGCGATCGGTATCTACAGGGCTGCGAAGACGATCGGGAAACCCGCCTGGATCGTGATCGGAGAAGACTCAACATCGATCCGCGGCTGGCTGCAGATGCTGCGTGACAGCCACGAATACGACGAGGACATTTTCATTTCCCCTGAAAGGGCTCTGGAAATGTGCGACAACAAGACGGCGCTGTTTGTGGTCGATACTGCCCGCAGAAACAGGGTGGAGTGTGAGGAACTTCTGGAGAAGACGCGCACACTGGTGGTCCTGGATCATCACCGCCAGACGACGGAACAGATCCAGAACGCAGCGCTGTCCTACATAGAGCCGTCTGCATCGTCTGCCAGCGAGATGGTCGCAGAGGTTCTGCAGTACTTTGAGGAGAATGTCCGCCTGAAATACCTGGAGGCGGACTGCATGTATGCAGGTATCATCATCGATACCAACAATTTCGTTGCCAAGACCGGTGCCAGGACCTTCGAAGCCGCGGCGTACCTGCGAAGAAGCGGGGCGGATGTGGTCAGGGTCCGGAAGATGCTGCGTGAGGACATGGACAGTTATAAAGCCCGTGCAGAAGCTGTCCGCCATGCGGAGAATTACATGGGATGCTATGCGATCTCCATCCTTCCCAGTGAAGGGCTGGCGACTCCGAACGTGGTCGGGGCTCAGGCGGCAAATGAACTCCTGAACATCGTCGGAGTCCGCGCATCCTTCGTGGTGACGGAATATGGCGGCAGAGTATTCATATCCGCAAGAGCAATTGATGAAGTGAATGTACAGGTGATCATGGAGCGGCTGGGCGGCGGCGGCCATATGAACATCGCCGGTGCGCAGCTGACGGGTATCACCTGTGAAGAAGCTGTTGAGAAGGTTAAAGAGACACTCCTTGCCATGACGCAGGCAGAGGAGATCTGATACAGGAAGGCTGGTAGAAATGAAAGTAATACTGCTTGAAGACGTGAAGAAAGTCGGCAAAAAGGGAGACCTTGTGGAGGCGACCGATTCCTATGCGAGAAATGTGCTGCTGCGCCAGAAGCTTGCGGTCGAGGCAAATGGAAAGACCATGAACGACCTGAAGCTGCGCAAGGCCAATGACGAGAAGGTTGCGGAAGAGAACCTGGAGAAGGCAAAGGAAACCAAGGCACTCCTGGAGAAGTCTTCAGTGACCGTCCGCGCCAAGACTGGCGAGGGCGACAGACTGTTCGGATCGATCTCAGGCAAGGAGATCGCAGACGCAGCGAAGGAGCAGCTCGGTATCGATCTGGACCGCAGGAAGATCGTCCTGGATACACCTATCAAGAGCATCGGCACTATGGAAGTGACGGTGAAGCTGCATCCGCAGGTGAAGGCAGCCCTTACTGTCAAGGTTGAGAAACTGTGAGCTTATGGAAGAAAATGTCAATACGATAAACAGAAAGCTGCCCTGCAGTCTGGAGGCCGAGCAATCCGTTGTCGGATCGATGATCATCGATTCGGAGGCGATTGCAGTGGCCTCTTCGATAGTTACGGCAGAGGACTTCTATCACAAGCCATATAAGCTGCTGTACAGCGCAATCCTAGATCTGGATGCTTCCGGAAGGGCCATCGATGTTGTGACACTTCAGGAGCGCCTTCGCGAGATGGATGCGCCGGAGGAACTCGCCTCCGCTGCTACGCTGTCAGAGCTGGTCACGGCAGTACCTGTTTCCACCAACGTGCGCCATTATGCGGAGATCGTTGCCGACAAAGCTCAGCTTCGGCGGATGATCAAAGCAATGGAAGAGCTTACCACGGTGTGCTATGCAGACCGGGACAAGGCTTCTGATGTAGGCGCTGAACTGGAGAAGCAGGTCTTCTCGCTGCTGTCTTCCAACCGCGGAAGAGAGATGACGCCGATCTCTTCGATCGTTATGAAGGCGCTGGACAAGATCTCGGTTGCGAGCAACTCGAATTCCATGGTGACCGGTCTGTCAACGGGATTCCCGGATCTGGACTTCAAGACCAGCGGATTCCAGCCGTCTGACCTGATCCTGATCGCCGCAAGACCCTCCATGGGCAAGACTGCATTCGCGCTCAATATCAGTGCCTACATGGCATTTCATGAACATAAACATGTGGCGATCTTCTCCCTGGAGATGTCCAAGGAACAGCTGATCAACCGACTGTTTGCCCAGGAGGCAAATGTAGAGGCCGGCAAGCTCCGTACCGGACGTCTGATGGATTCCGAGTGGGACCGTCTGGTCCACAGCGCCGACATGATCGGCAAATCGAATCTGATGATCGATGATACGCCGGGCATCACGATCGCCGAACTTCGGAGCAAGTGCAGGAGAATGAAGCTGGAATATGGTCTGGACTGCATCATGATCGACTACCTGCAGCTGATGAGTGCCGGAGGCGGCAGGGGTTCGGATTCCAGGCAGCAGGAGATCTCTGAGATCTCCAGGTCCCTGAAGGCGATCGCCAGAGAGATGGAAGTGCCGGTGGTTGCCCTGAGCCAGCTGTCCCGAGCCGTCGAACAGAGACCGGATCATCGCCCGGTACTCAGCGACCTTCGAGAATCCGGAGCCATCGAGCAGGACGCTGACGTAGTAATGTTCCTGTACAGAGATGACTATTATCATCCGGACTCAGAGAAAGCCGGGATCGCAGAGGTCCTGATCCGGAAACAGAGAAATGGCCCCATCGGCAATGTGGAACTGTCCTGGGTTGCAGGTTATACCAAGTTCGCTTCGCTTGAGAGAGAAGCCGGACAGGATGGATCCTTCTGATGCAGAAAATGAGCAATTACGTATACATAGTAGAGTGTTCGGACGGAACCTGGTACACAGGCTGGACAAACGATCTGGAACACCGGATGCAGGCGCACAACAGCGGGCAGGGAGCAAAATACACCAGATCCCGGCGGCCGGTGCGTCTGATCTATTTTGAAGAACATGAGTCAGCGTCGTCGGCGCGCAGGCGGGAATATGCGATCAAGCGCCTGACCCGCGCACAGAAAGAGAAACTGGTGGAAAGAAAGGAAGACACAGCCATGAACGTGGAACAGTTTTTTGACAAGGTACTGACTGTAAGACTTACGCCTGACAGAAAGGCACTGGATATCATAGACCAGACTCTGCTTCCGGGGACGATCCGGCGCATCAGCCTGGAGACAAAGGAAGAGATCTGGGAGGCGATCAAGAAACTCAGAGTGCGCGGAGCGCCGGCGATCGGTGTCAGCGCAGCCTATGGCATGGCAGTGCTTTCCTCACGCATTGAGGCGCAGGACTTTGAAACATTTTACAGAGAGTTCATTTCTCTGAAAGATTATCTGGCTTCTTCAAGACCTACAGCAGTCAACCTGTTCTGGGCGCTGAACCGTATGGATGCCTGCGCCAGGAAGGCCGCAGAAGAAGGCAGGAACCTGGATGAGATCCGGGAGCTCCTGTACAGGGAAGCAGATGCGATTCAGGCAGAAGATGTGCAGATCAGCCGCAATATCGGTGAGAT
>OMSN01000100.1 GCA_900313765.1 uncultured Eubacteriales bacterium | reverse complement strand
GGGATACCTATGTCCTGAAAGTTCTTCAGGACCATGCTGAGGAACTGTCTGAACTTTTCAATAGCTCAGGCGATTGAGAAAACAAACATAATAGTCAACACAATCAGCAGGTCCTGAAAGACCTGAATGATTGACAGAATCCTGCATCAGGATGATCTGTCAGCACAATGAACCACCAAACAGAATAATCCGGAAGCGGATGAACGGGGCGGTCACCTCTTTTCATCCGCTTTTTTATTTCAGTTAGCATGGCATGCCTGAATAAGGAATGATACAATGGATATAATCTATAACGTAGTGCAGCACCGAAGTTATTTGACAGACAGTTTACGCAGGGATCCTGCAGACAGGAGACGGAAATGAGAAAAACCAAGATCGTATGTACCATCGGACCTGCCAGTGAATCCGAAGAGATGCTGCGCGCTCTGTGCAGTGCAGGCATGAATGTAGCCAGACTTAATTTTTCCCACGGGACGCACGACGAGCATCTGAGAAGGATCGAGATGATCCGCAAGGTCCGCAGTGACATGCACCTGCCCATCGCGATCATGCTCGATACCAAAGGACCGGAATATCGTGTCGGGACCTTTGAGAACGGAAGCGTCGAGCTGAAAGAAGGAGATCTGTTCACCTTTACGCCGGAGCAGATCGTTGGAACGAATGAGAGGGTCAGTGTCAGCTATCCGAAGCTCTACGAGGATATGGCATCAGGAGATAAGATCCTGGTGAACAACGGCCTGCTGTGTTTCCGTGTCCTGAGTGTCGAAGGGCAGGAGATTAAAACCGTGGTCGAGTGCGGCGGAACCCTTTCCAACCGCAAGAGCATGAGCTTCCCGGGGAAGGTGATCCATCAGACGTATCTGTCCGAGCAGGACAAGTCAGACATTCTGTTCGGTATCCAGAACGGAGTCGACTTCATCGCCTGCTCCTTTGTATCCGTGCGTCAGGACCTGATCGACGTGCATGAATTCATGAAAGAGAATGGCGGAGAGGGCATCGAGCTGATCGCCAAGATCGAGAATCAGTCCGGCTTTGACAACATCGAAGATATCTGCCAGGAATGTGACGGCATCATGGTTGCGCGCGGTGACATGGGCGTGGAGATCCCCTTCGAACAGCTTCCCGCGATCCAGAAGACTCTGATCACCAAGTGCCGCATGCTGGGCAAGAGAGTGATCACGGCAACGGAGATGCTGGAGTCCATGATCAACAATCCGCGTCCGACCCGTGCGGAGACTTCCGACGTGGCGAATGCCGTCTATGACGGCACCAGCGCGGTCATGCTCTCGGGAGAGACCGCAGCCGGTAAGTATCCGGTCGAATCTGTGCAGGCGATGGCCAGGATCGCGGAGACAACCGAGAAGAACATCGACTATACACAGCATTTCCATGATGCGTCCTTCTACATTAAAAATGAAGTGGATGCCATCTCTCATGCGACCTGCGGCATGGCGATCGACATCAAGGCAAAGGTCATCGTGGCCTGCACGATCTCCGGCATGACTGCCCGCATGGTCTCCAGGTTCCGCAGCCCGGTGGACATCATCGGACTGACCACAGATGAGAAGACATGGCGAAAACTTGCTCTCTCCTGGGGCGTGATCCCGCAGATGAGCGAATACTATCCGTCAACGGATGTGCTGTTCTACAGTGCGCGCAAGAATGCCATTGAAACCATGGAACTGACGAAAGGGGACCGCATCGTCATCACGGGAGGCTATGTGACCGGGCAGTCCGGCAATACCAACCTGATCAAGATTGAGAGGGTATGACACAGCATATCTGAAGAGAGGAACACTCTGAGCACAGCTGACAAATCGAAGGAGACCGATATGGGAGAGAAGAGCAGAAAGTATCTGATCGATACAGAAGAAAACAAAGCTTTTATGAACAGCCTCACAGAGGACCTGCTGAAGTTCGGGCACAGGTTCCCGTCACCGCAGGGATCTTCTTATTACCTGGGTGATGACGGTACGCCCTGGACTGACCGTCCGCGTGAGACATTTGTCACCTGCCGGATGGCTCATTCCTACAGCATCGGCCATTTCCTGGGACATCCGGGAAGTGAGGAACTGATCGACCAGGCCCTGAAAGGACTGAACGGAGAACTGAAGGACACCCGGAACGGAGGCTGGTATCCGGGAGTTGCCGCTGACGGATCCTATCTCCCGAATAAGCTGTGTTACGCACATGCTT
This sequence comes from uncultured Eubacteriales bacterium, assembly GCA_900313765.1. Classification (GTDB taxonomy): domain Bacteria; phylum Bacillota; class Clostridia; order Lachnospirales; family Lachnospiraceae; genus Porcincola. The sequence goes on along the minus strand of OMSN01000100.1, from coordinate 4,134 downwards.
TTGTGATCCTGGCAGCAACATCAGCCCTCCTTGCGGGAAGACCAGGCGCTGAGGAATTACTGGATGACGCGCTGGAAGCCTATGACCGCTTCTACTGGAATGAAGAGGATGGCATGGCATATGACACCTGGAATACCGAGTTCACCATTCTGGATGATTACCGCGGACTGAACGCGAACATGCATACCGTGGAAGCTTTCCTGGCAGCAGCAGATGCAGCCGGGAAAGAGGAATACAGGGTGCGCGCTGGCCGGATCATTGACAGAGTGCTGGGGTGGGCTTCGAAGAACAACTGGCGGATCCCGGAACATTTCAGCAAAGACTGGGAGCCTGATCTGGAGTGCAATAAAGACAGGCCTGCGGATCAGTTCAAGCCCTACGGCGCAACGCCCGGACACGGTCTGGAGTGGAGCCGCCTGATCACTCAGTGGGCAGTATCGACCTTTAAGGAAGATACAGCCTCCCTCGGACGCTATGTGGAAGCTGCAGAGAATCTCTTCCTGCGCGCTGTGAAGGATGCGTGGAACGCAGACGGGGCTCCCGGGCTCGTATACACTACGGACTGGAACGGAGCGCCCGTGGTCCACGACCGCATGCACTGGGTCCTTGCGGAAGGAATCAACACGGCAGCGACGCTGTACCGGGTGACCGGCAAACAGGTCTACGCAGATTACTATGCAGAGTTCATGGAATATCTGGATGACAAGGTAGTGGACCATGTGAATGGTTCCTGGTTCCATCAGATGGACCGCGAGAACCATGTGATCGGAACCGTCTGGCCGGGCAAGAATGACCTGTATCATGCACTGCAGGCGACTCTGATCCCGTATTACAGACCGGGCGTCTCCATCGCGCTGGCTGTGAAGAACAATGACAGGTGATCCCACACAGCTTCTTTATGCTGTGTTAACACCGCGTTAATACGATATTTATGTCTTAATTTTCATTTCTAACACCTTTTTAACAGACAGGATACGATAATCGTTTCATAAACGGAGGAGAGATACCGGTTATGAAACGATTATTTGTTTTCAGGAATCTGTCTGCTTTCCAGATCATTCTGTTCGGGTTTGCCGCGATCATACTGTCCGGGACGCTGCTGCTGATGCTTCCCGTATCTTCGGCAGATCATGTGTCATGCCCTCCATCTGACGCACTGTTTACGGCAACATCCGCAGTATGCGTCACCGGACTGGTCGTGAGGGATACATGGAGCGCATGGTCTTCTTTTGGCCAGGCTGTCATTCTCGTTCTGATCCAGACAGGCGGCATGGGGGTCGTGCTCGTGGTGACTTCGATCTATCTTCTCACGGGAAGAAGGATCAGTCTCAAACAGAGAAGCACTATGCAGGATTCCATTTCCGCGCCGCAGTCGGGAGGCATCATACGGCTCAGTTCCATGATCCTTGTGGTTCTGTTTTCGGCAGAGGTTCTTGGAGCGATCCTGCTCTGCCCGGTCTTCTCGCGGGACTTTGGAATCGGGAAGGGGATCTGGTTTGCGGTCTTCCATTCCGTATCTGCCATGTGCAATGCAGGTTTTGACCTGTTGGGAGAAAGGGGTGCTTATTCCTCCCTGGTCTCCTATGGGGCAGATCCTGTGGTCAATCTGGTGATTGCAGGACTGATCATATGGGGAGGGCTCGGTTTCCTGACATGGAGAGATATCCTGTCAAAGAAGACGCATATCGGAAGATATACGCTGCAGAGCAGACTGATCCTGCGGATGACGCTGCTGCTGATCCTCGTGCCGGCGTCCCTGTTCTTCTTTCTGGAATTCACACAGGGAACGGTGCCGCAGCGGCTGATGTATTCCTTTTTCACGGCGGTCACTCCGAGAACAGCAGGTTTTTCCACCGTTGACCTGAACCAGATGAGTGAGTCCGGCAGGATGCTTATGATCCTCCTGATGCTGATAGGAGGTGCCCCCGGCTCCACCGCCGGCGGCATGAAAGTGACCACCTTCGGGGTGCTGATCCTGTCCGTCCTGTCTGTGTTTCGAAGAGAGAAGGATACCAACTTCCTGAACCGGCGGATCGAGGAAGATACGATCCGGAATGCAATGGGTATCTTCACGATGTATGTGCTCCTGTTCCTGTCAGCTGCACTCGTGATCAGCAGGATCGAAGCCCTTCCGCTTCTGACATGCCTGTTTGAAGCAGCATCCGCGATCGGAACCGTGGGACTGACACTGGGCATCACGCCGACGCTCACCCTGACATCCAGGCTGATACTGATCGCACTGATGTTCCTGGGACGAGTCGGAGGCCTGACACTGGTCTTTGCAGTGATCCCGCAGATGCGCCACGGCAACGCCCGCCGGATTCCCGAGAAAGTGACCGTGGGCTGAACCGGAAACAGATGCATAGAAGTTCTTGAAAATAACCATGGAGGTCATATGAAGTCGATATTACTGATCGGAGTCGGCCGGTTCGGAAGGAGAATCGTACAGAGGCTGACGGCAATGAATGTGGAGGTTATGGCAGTCGACTGTCAGGAGGAGAGAGTACAGACAGTCGCCCCCTATGCGGCAAAGGTGCTGGTGGGAGACGCGTCGAATGCCGAATTCTTAAGAAGCCTGGGTGTTCGTAACTTTGATGCCTGCATCGTGGCAATCGGGGACAATTTTCTGTCTTCCCTGGAGGTCACTTCTCTTCTGAAAGAGCTTGGTGCGAAGCGGGTCATCTCCCGTGCCGCCAGAGATACGCAGGAGAAATTCCTTCTCCGGAACGGGGCGGACGAAGTGGTATATCCTGAGAAGCAGATGGCTAACTGGATAGCACTGCATGTCAGCTCCGACAACCTGTTTGACTACCTGGAGCTCGCCGATGGCTACGGGATCTATGAATTCCTGGTGCCGGAAAACTGGATCGGACATACGATCGGAGAACTGGATATCCGCAACAGATATCGACTGAATATCCTTGCGGTGCGAAGCGGAGCACAGATGGTGATCGCTGTCGGAACAGATCACTTGTTTGATCACAACCAGACAGTAATTGCGCTGGGCAATCAGGAAGACATCCGGAAATGTCTGGGAAAGACTGCCGGTGAAAGGAGGTAATGATATGGGACGTGAACTGTTGCTGATCCCTCTGTTTCTTCTGTGTGCATGGATCATGAGGATATTCGTAAAACTGGTGGATCGTTTTGTTGCGCGCGATATCATTCCCGAAGAGTATGTACGGTACGAGAGTTCGAAAGAGATGGAGACACAGGTGCTGAATGAAGAACAGCACACAGCAGGGACAGGTGCCGTGGATGCAGAAAAATGCATTTTGGAGAGTACGATGCCTTCGACAGGTTCTCTTGGGACAGTCCTTGACAAACTGCTCAGAAAGAGTAAGGTCATGCATAACAGCAGTATGAGCAACGTACAGATCGGCACGGCCAGGCCGACAGAGATAAGGTTCCATCATTATGAATAATCATAAGATTATTGTGTGTGTATCCCCGGCTCCGTCCAATGCCCGTATCATCCGGACGGCCGCCCAGGTGGCACAGGCAAGAGAGTCCAGGCTCATTGCACTGTATGTGGAGACACCGACCCATGCAGCGATCTCGGAGGAGAACATGCGCAGGCTGGATTCTAATATGGCACTGGCGCTTCAACTCGGCGCGCGGACAGAGACCATCTATGGAGAGGACATTCCGTCGAGGATCGCTGAGTATGCGCATGTAAGCGAAGCGGATATGATCATCCTGGGACAGAGTGTACTGCCTGCATGGAAGAAACTGTTCCAGATGACCCTGACAGACCGGCTGGCAGCACTGCTTCCCGACAAGACGCTGATGATCATACCGGATGTTTCATCCAGAGCACAGGATACTGCGAAGTTCAGTCAGCAGTCAGAGAGAAATATTCTGAAAGATATTCTGAAAGCAGCTGCGCTGTTTGGCACGGCCACTTTGCTGGGGCTGCTCTTTCAGAGAGCAGGACTCCAGGATGCCAACATCATTACGCTGTATATTCTGTGCGTGACTCTGACATCCGTGCTTACCAGCAGTCCCGCAGCGGGTATCATGACTGCGGCTGCGAGCGTTGTCGTATTCAATTACCTGTTCACGGAGCCGCTGTTTTATTTTCGTGTATATGACCCTGGATACATGATCACTTTTGTGATCATGTTTATTGCT
>OMSN01000083.1 GCA_900313765.1 uncultured Eubacteriales bacterium | reverse complement strand
ATGATCGACTGAAGCCTCTGATCGATCTCTTCCTTCGTGAACCCGATCATGGTCCCGTTGAGGTAGACATTCTCGATGCCGGTATATTCCATGTTGAAGCCTGCGCCAAGTTCCAGGAGCGCGCTGATACGGCCGTCCACCTGGATCTGCCCCGAAGTGGGGGTCAGAACGCCTGTGATCAGTTTGAGCATCGTGGACTTCCCCGAACCATTGGTTCCGATGATGCCCACGGTCTCTCCTTTTCTGACTTCAAAGTTTACATGGCTCAGCGCATGTTTCTCTTTATAATTCTTCTTAAAATCCAGTCCCAGCGATTCCCACAGACGGTCTCTCTGCCGGTTGTACAGGCGGTAGATCTTCGTGATATCCTGCACGCGGATCGCCAGTTCATTTCTGGTTGTTTCCATTTGTTTTTCCTTCCTGGTTTCCGATATCGCTCATGCTCCGACGGCATGATGCATCAATGCATCCGCCCGTCCTTGCATGGAGACTGGGCGATATCACAGCACGTCTGCAAAATGTCCTCTGCTCCTTCGGAAGGTCTTCACTCCCCACAGGTACGCGGCTGCCGTAAACAGCCAGAAATACAGGGTGAGCAGGGGGTGCTCCCAGAATCCTTTGTGGAAAATGAAGGTGTCACGGTAGCCGTAGACAATGTAGTACATCGGATTCATTTTAAACAGGAATACCAGCCACTTCGGAAGTCCGATGGTTCCCAGGTTCCACATAATGGGCGTCGCCCATACGCCGATCTGAAGCACGATGGCGATCAGCTGTTCCATGTCCCGGAAAAGTACCGTGATGGCAGACGTTGCATAGCTGAGGCTGAGCACCATCAGGAACATGCACAGTGAATAGTAGAAGATCTGAAGGGTATAGAGTCCCGGGAACTTCCCGTAGACGCAGTACAGCAGGTACGTCAGCAGCACGAAGAATGTGTGGACATAGAGAGCACTGACCGCCTTGACCATGGGCAGGATCTCGATCTTGAACACAACCTTCTTGACCAGGTAACTGTATTCGACCAGGGACTTGGTCCCTCCCTGCAGGGCGTCGTTGAAGTAGAACCAGGGTACGAGTCCGGCAAGCATCCACAGGATAAAAGGAACTCCTCCCACCTGCGTCGTCTGCCGCAGTCCGACCTGGAAAACAAACCAGTAGACCAGGACCGTCACCACCGGCTGAACCAGTGCCCATACGATCCCCAGATAGGATCCTGCAAACTTCTTGCGGAAGTCATTTTTTGCGAGCGTCCAGATCAGCCGGCGCTCCGTTACTAAATATCTCAGCATAGATCGTGTATGTATCCTTCTGTATCATTTATGAGGCTGCGCCGCAGGCTCAGGCTCTGGAATATTTGATCGCGCCGTGTATCGCATAGCTTATGAACAGGGCTGTGCTCTTGACGGGACCGAATCCCATATACCGGTATGCCTTGTATGTCATCCTGGCACTTCTCAGCTTGCTGCCGCTCTTTCCCTTGTTTGAAACCCTGTACTTGAGGAGAGGCTCGTTCACTGCGCACACTTCTTCATACTCGCTGAGGATCTGCATCCAGGTGATGTAATCCTCATGAGAATCTTCGTGGGCCATCGGATATCTTCTTGCAACCTTTGTCAGCATCACAACAGAGGAACAGTTGATCTGGTTGTGCCACAGAAGATCCCGGTATGTCAGCCGCTCTTTGACGCCGATCACACGCCCGGTCAGTTTGCCTGACTCATCCATCAGTTCTCTTCCCGTGCAGCAAAGAACATCGCCTGTCTCATAGATGCGCGCAAACTGCTTCTTCAGCTTCTCTCTGTCCCAGCAGTCGTCCGCATCCAGGAACGCCACATACTTGCCCCGCGCCAGCAGCACGCCTCTGTTGCGGCTCTTTGCGGCGCCGAGGTTATGCTCATTGTGCAGGAATATGACTTCCGGGTGGTCCTCGTATTCCTTCTCGACCGCATCCAGATCATCCGTGGATGCGTCGTCTATCACCAGGATCTCCATCTCCTGGATACTGCCGCGCCCGATGCGGTGCGCGGATTCAAAGTGCATGTCCTGATCCAGTACACTGTCAATGGCTGCCCGGATCGTACCGCAGCCGTTGTGGACCGGTATGATCACAGACACAAGAAGACCGGGAACATGCTGCGCTGCCACGTCCTTCGCCCGGATCCCCTTCGGAAGCGCTGCAGCCGCTTCCGGCGTGATCTCTTCATAGGTACCGGATGCAGCCTCTTCGCGAAGCTCATTGATCGTATTCTGGACGTCCTTCTCCAGCTGACTCTTGTCAGACGCGATGTTTTCCTCGCCTGCAGATGCGGTCAGCTGCGACTGCTCCACGCCCTCCGTATTCTCTTTCTGGAAGAGAATCTTGACTGTGGTGGCAACCAGCTGCAGATCCAGCAGGAGCGAATAGTTCTCGATATAGGTCAGATCGAGTTTCAGCTTATCATAGGGCTTCGTATTGTATTTGCCGTAGACCTGTGCATATCCGGTCAGCCCGGCCAGCACCTTGAGACGGTATCCGAACTCGGGGATCTCTTCCTCATACTGGGCAGCGATCTCCGGGCGTTCAGGCCTGGGACCGACGATCGACATGTCGCCTTTGATGATATTGAACAGCTGGGGTAATTCGTCGAAATGAATCTTGCGGAGCACCCGGCCCACAGGTGTGATCCTGGAGTCGCCCTTCGCTGCCAGTCTGGCGCCGCTCCTGTTCTCCGAGTCCACTCTCATGGAGCGGAACTTGATGATCTGGAAGACGCGCCCGTCCTTCGTCAGACGATTCTGTTTATAGAAAACCGGCCCCTTGTCATACACCTTCACAAGCAGCGCGATCAGAAGCAGGATCGGTGAGAGAACCACTGTGAGCAGCACGCAGACGATAATATCCAGCGTCCTCTTGATAAACTGCTGCTCCACCGTAAGACCTCTGTTGCGCATCAGCAGCAGAGGCGTATCAAACATATGGATCTTCTCCGCACTCATCAGCATGATGTCGGAGATCTTCGGGCTGCAGTAGCACCGCACTCCGATCTCAAAGCAGTATTTTACGAGAAGATTGCGCTCATGCGCAGGCATGTCTCCGAGGATACATGCCTGGTAGTTCGGTATACGTTCTTTGATATAATCGATACCGCGGTCGATCAGAACTGCCTCCGCGATCTCATATTTGTCCTTGCGGGAGGCGATGTTCTTCAGGAGTTTCTCCGGATTGTGCTCATCGTAGATCAGAATGACCGACTTCGGCGGGTAGATCGTGTTGTAGATCCACCGCATGAAGATGACCCACAGTACAACAATGACCAGATTGATGGCCGTCAGTCTGAGCATGGGACTGAGATGGTCCAGAAAGCGCCAGCGGCCGATCAGCGCCAGCTGGACATAGGCAACAATATTCGTGCAGATGACCGAACAGATCTGGGCGATGATGACATCCTGCACACGCATGTAGCCCACTTTCAGGGCTCCGAACAGTTTTGACATCAGAAATACGATCAGTGCATACAGCCCGATCAGCACCCAGTTGCCGCGTCTCCAGTAATAGATCCGGATGACGGACCGGCGGTTATATTCTGTGTACCAAATATAGGCAAAATTTGCCGTCTGGAGCCCGATCACGAGCAGTGAAGCAAAAAACATGATCAGGCGTTTATAGCGTTCTCTCTCCATAGACAGATATCTCCAAACCTATCCGGATACTTTTGTTCCTTCTGTCTGAGCCTCCTGTTTGGTCGATACGACCGTGATGCTGACATCCTCAGCCAGTTCATAGCCTTCCGGCAGTTCAACTGTGATCGGGATCTCATAACTGCCTTCTTCTATACAGGAAGCAAGATCTGCACTGAGTACCAGATCCTCCGTCTGGATCGTATCCACATTCTCCGACAGATGATGCACTTTGACCAGGACCTCATCCGCAGGTGTGACAACAAGATTCATACCGTCCGGCCGGTTCTCAAACCGGATGTCACTGAGCGGAACCGCGACCGTGACATCACCGTTCGCTTCGATCACCACGGAAACCTGAACGGTCGGATCGGCATCTGTGATAAGCCGCAGTCCATCCATACCGGCAAGTGTATCATTCAGATTGATCTCCTGTACGACGGTCTCTTTCGCACCGTTCACATCCACCTGGTCCGCGACATTGAATTCACTGCCAAGAGCTTCCAGTGCCTCGGGAGTTCCTGCCACACTGATCGTCTCCGGAATCGTGGTGATGCGTGTCACGTTGTAGCCCCACGCAGGGCTGCCTGTGGTGGTGACTACGATCGGCACATCCGTCTTGATCTTCCACAGTTCAACCAGAACATTGACCATGTGGTTTGTAATCACATTGCCAAATTCGTCTTTGAATTCCAGGCTTGAGATCTGGGAATCCGTGAACGAGGAACCATTCTTGTCATAGACCTTGAGCGTTCCGCTGACGATTGAATCATCTTCCATACCTGCCACATTGATCGGAGCAACGACCTGGTTGATGATATTCATCAGGGATCTCGGACCGGCGATGACAATGTTCTTGCCTTCCAGGATCGAGGTCGTACCAACCTCATGTCCGCTGGACGGGGATCCGTCCAGGGATACGGAGGCGACATACGTCTGTTCCACCTTATCCTCCAGCGTCACTTTCAGGCTGGACGGAAGGATCTCAACCTCATCCCAGGTCACGGCAGAATTGGAGCACGTCACTGTCAGCGGGACCGTATTGAGCTCCGTGATATTGTTCATATCCGCCTCCACATAGAAGGCAGAGCCCGATTTGCTCAGTTTTTCAAGAACAGACCGTTTCTCCGTGACACGGAGCGTCACGACACCGCTTCCTTCCGGCTCCACGACCTTGCCGATGTCAGCGATCGCATCCTGATTCACGATGCTGATCGGTACGTTCGTAAACAATTCAGTTCTCGTCGGATTATCCGCATTGGATACCATCATCCAGATCCCGGCACCGATCACAAGCGATAAAAACTTCAGCCACAGATTGCCCAGAAGGGCCTGACGGATCTTATGTGCCATGCTCAGGTCCTCCTTTTCCTGCTTTTCTTCTGTACGACTGCCTTGTTCTGCAGTTCGACCAGACCATCCCGAAGAGTCTTCTCCGTCACATTTCTCTGCAGTTCTCCACGGTACGCGATCGAGATGCCTCCGGTCTCCTCGGATACAATGATCGTGAAGGAGTCCGTCATCTCGGACACGCCGACACCGGCGCGGTGCCTGGTCCCCAGCGCCTTGGAAAGTGATTTATTGTCGGACAGCGGCAGGTAACAGGTTGCCGCCGTCACACGGTCACCCCGCACTATGACTGCACCGTCATGGAGCGGAGTGTTATGTTCAAAGATATTGATCAGAAGCTGGCTTGTCACCAGGGCATCGATCTCAATTCCGGTACGCTCATACTCATGCAGGTTCTCATTCTGTTCGATCACGATCAGAGCACCTGTACGCTCAGCAGACATCTCAATGCATGCACGGATCAGTTCGTCCACTGTGCGGTCCGAGAACCGTCCTGTGACATTCCGGTTCTGGCCGAACAGAAATGAATGATTCAGGATCTCCCGCTCGCCCAGTGATTCCAGGACCTTCCGCAGTTCCGGCTGGAACACGACCACCAGTGTGATGATCACGATACTCATTCCCTGATTGATAATATAGATCAGAGTATTCATCTGCAGCAGATAGATCAGAGACAGCGCTGCCGCAATGATCAGGATGCCTCGCAGGAGCATCCACGCATGGGAGGTCTTGATCCAGTTCAGCAGCCGGTAGACCAGCCAGGCAAGGATCAGGATCTCTACGATATCGATCGGTCTGAGCACAACGTCAGGCAGGCGCATCCAGCTGAGATGAGAGTTGATCCAGGATAGGGCTCCATTCATCTCTGTCTGCCTCCTCTCTTCGGTGTTGCTTCTACGTAATAGATATATTCGTCATCCTCGAATTCCAGCGTCTGCATATGCCGGTAATCCGGATCAGGGCGGCTTCTTCTGCTGCCGCGCTCCTCTTCGGGCTGTTCATCTTCCCAATCATCCGTATCGGATGCGTAACGTGAAGAACTTCTTCGGGAATCAGGCTCCATCTTATGGATCCTCTCAAGAAGACTCCGGTACTGCTCCTGATAGTAGACCGCCTTCCTGCAGGAGTGGCCGGATCTGATGGCAGCCAGGATCACCGCGATCAGAAGCAGGCAGCCGTAGATAATGAGGACCGCCATGATCAGCGCCTTCAGCTGTCCGGACGCGAATGCATCCAGAAACATATTGATATTCAGCAGCATCAGGATACCTGCTGCCGCCGCAAACAGCAGCGACACAAAAAATCCCATCTTCCAGACGGGATTGGTCAGCAAATCAATCCGGAAGGCATTCTCTGCCTTTCGGATCTGTTTTCCATGCTGCTTTTCGAGGATCGCAAGCCTCGTCATCAGTCTTATCTTTTCCTGATTAATCATGGATACGCACTCCCCCGGCGAACAGACCAGATTACCGCTTTTAAAGAGTATAACACAGAACCGACAGTGTTTCTCCTAAAGTTTTCAGTTCAGCGGCAGTGTGATCTTCCCCCTGCATCTCCGATATTTTCCCTTACCTGTTATATAGCAGGTTACCTTCGTCCTGCTGCGGCTGTATCTGACGGTATAGTTCTTTTTGCCCAACTGCTTATTTTTATACCAGATAGTAAATGTGCAGCGCACTTTCCCCTTCCGCAGACGGACAGACGCATCTGATATGATCAGATTCTTCCTGCTGCCCCTGTAATAATAGACACAGCTTCTGATCTTCCTTCCGGTTGAAACCGCATGGCCGTCTTTTCTTCCGCCCCTGAATCCGGGCCGGATCACTCCCCAGAAGGTCAGCTCCCCTTCCTTTTCGTAGGAGTGACGGTAAAACGCAGCAAAATGTCTGCCGTTCATATTCTGGTCCAGCGACAGGAACGAGTCCGCTCCTGCCGACACGATCAGCGCCACATGTCCATAGGGACCGCCGGTCCACACTGCCACATCCCCCTGCTGCGCGAC
>OMSN01000028.1:963-12824 GCA_900313765.1 uncultured Eubacteriales bacterium | reverse complement strand
GCATCTGCGATCGCAGTGTTCATCGTCGTGATCGGCGTGGTACTCTCCACTGCTGTGAACCGCCTCTTCCGGCAGAACGACGATTACCAGGTATGAGAGGAGACGGTTATGAAAGACAGGAAGATACACCTCGGATACGGCATTGTATATACGATCCTGATCCTCTGGTCACTGACGACCATATTTCCCCTGGCCTGGTCTGTGATGAATTCCTTCAAGGACAAGAAGATGATCTACAACAATTCTTTTGTCCTGCCGGATGCATCCTCCTTCTCGTTGGATAACTACCGCAATATCTTTGCCAACTACAATATCTTCAGCGCCTATCGGAACAGCTTCATCATCTCCGGAGTCGTTGCCGCAGCCGTGATCCTGATGAGCGGGATGGCCGCCTATATCCTGACCCGGTACCAGTTCTTCCTGAAGAAGTTCCTGATCATGCTGCTCTATGCAGGGATGATGTTTCCGATCTACTCCACGATCATTCCCGTATTCCGGATGCAGTCTGCCTGGGGGATCGCCAATACGCCCCATGTCGGCCTGAACCTGCTGTCGGTGATCCTGCCTCAGATCGCAGGAAACATGTCATTTGCCATCATCGTACTGATGGGATATATCCGGACGCTTCCCATGGAACTGGAAGAAGCCGCGTTCCTGGAGGGCTGCACCATGTTCGGCACTTATTTCAGGATCGTGCTTCCCCTGTGCAAACCTTCCATGGTGACCGTGGGGATCTTCAGCTTCCTGTGGAGCTACAATGATCTGTTCACCCAGATGTTCTTCCTACGTACGAAGGAGAACTTCGCGATCACGGTGCTGCTGAACAACATTGCGGCAAAGGAAGGCGTCAACTACGGAGCGCTGTTTTCGTCGGTGACCCTTATTGTCATACCGGTCCTTGTGGTATATTTATTCTTGAATAAATACATCATCAAAGGAATGACTGTAGGTGCGGTGAAGGGTTGATGAGGAAGAGCCATGTACAAGGTACTGATCGTAGATGATGAGCCGGTAATCTGTGAAGGACTGAAGAAAAGTGTGCCCTGGGACAGATACCAGTGTGAGGTGGTGGGCACTGCTGAAGACGGACTGGAAGGTCTGGAGAAAATGAGAGAACTTCGGCCGGATATCCTGTTCTCGGATATCGCCATGAACAACATGGACGGCCTTGCGATGGTGGCTGCGATCCGCTCGGAATATCCGGATACGCAGGTCTGCCTTCTGACCGGATACCGGAACTTTGAGTATGCGCAGAGAGCCATCACACTCGGTGTGACCCGGTTCCTGCTGAAGCCTTCGCGCATGAGTGAGATCGAGGAGGCCATCAGCGCCATGACCCAGCGCCTTGGCGCGGCCAGGGACACGCAGACCGAAGTGGTGGACAGTCTCTGGGACATGCAGAAGGACGAAGAGCGCTATCTGTATGAGACCTTCCTGAAGGAATGCCCGGATTCGGAGGATCCCCAGGAGAGCGCCGCCGGAAGAAGCCGCAATATGGGGGCGAACGGATATGTGGTGAAGAGCGCGCTGGAATATATGCTTGCCAATTACCGCAGCAAGCTGACCCTGACCGATGTGGCGGATCACTGCTTTGTCAGCAGCTGGCATCTGAGCCGGCTTCTGAACCAGTATACAGGCAGGGGCTTTTTCGAGATCATCAACCAGATCCGGATCGACGAGGCAAAACAGCTTCTGACAGGGACCGCAGACCGGGTCAGTGACATCGCGGAAGCGGTCGGTTTTCTGGATGTTGCTCATTTCTCCAGAATCTTCAAGACCTTTACCAAGGTCTCGCCGAAGGAGTATCGCTCCGGACAAAAACCGCTTTCTCTCGACAAATGATATCCATTCCATTAAAATGAGTGGGTGTGATATATAACATATCCATGAGGCCAGGGTTCCCCAAGCACAGAAGTGCGGTCTGCCCTGGTCATAATTCATTTTCATGAAAGAAAAGAGGGAAATGCAAAAATGGATGAAAATATGCAGAAAGGCCTGACCTCGCAGGAAGCTGCGCGCAGGCAGCAGGAAGGGCGGAACGTCCTGACACAGGGTAAGAAACAGTCCCTGCTGGGAGTGATCGTCAGCCAGTTCAAATCACCTCTGATCCTTCTTCTGATCGTGGCTGCGGCGATCTCATTTGCGACGGGAGAAGTGGTCGACGCTGTGATCATCACCATCGTCGTAATCGCGAACTGCGTGATCGGCACCGTGCAGGAGGTGTCCGCGGAGAAATCCGTAGAGGCATTGAAGAGTCTCAGTGTCGCGACCGCCGTTGTGATCCGTGACGGAGTGCAGCAGGAGATCTCCTCGGAGGAACTGGTTCCCGGAGATTACGTCATACTGGAGGCAGGGCGCATCGTCCCGGCGGACCTGAAGCTGACACAGACCAGTTCCCTGAAGATCAATGAATCCGCGCTGACCGGAGAATCGGTTGCCGTGGAGAAGGATGCCCAGGAGAAGAGTGACGAGAACACTCCGCTTGCGGATCGAAAAGACAGGGCTTATATGTCTTCTCTGGTCGAATACGGAAGGGGAGAAGGCGTCGTAGAGCAGATCGGCGATCATACCGAGATCGGCAAGATCTCGGGCATGCTCCACAGCATCACCAAGAAGGAAACTCCGCTTCAGAAGAACCTGAACCAGATCTCGCTGGTGCTGGGCCTTGCAGGCGTAGTGCTGTGCGTCCTGATGTTTGTCTGCCAGATCCTGGTCTACCACACTGAAGTGATCGAGACCCTGATGATCTCCATCGCGTTTGCGGTGGCAGTCATTCCCGAAGGCCTGGCTACAGTCGTCACCCTGGTCCTGTCAGCGGGCATCAAGAAAATGAGCGAGCGCAACGCTATCGTCAAGCAGATCCACGCGGTGGAGACGCTCGGCGCGGTGAACGTGATCTGCTCCGATAAGACCGGAACCCTGACACAGAACCGGATGACTGTCGTGCGCTGGTTCATGAACGGGGAAGAGACGGATGCCGAAGGGCAGAATACGGAAGATCCTCTGTTCAGAAGGCTTCTTGTCGGCTTCTGCGCCTGCAATGACGCGAAGTATGATATGGACACGAAGGAAGGAATCGGAGATCCCACCGAGATCGCGTTCATCAAATACGGCAAGGAGATTCTTCCGGATTACGACGCAGTCATGGCACAGAGCAGCCGGTTTGATGAGATTCCGTTTGATTCCGACCGGAAGATGATGACCGTTCTGTGCACTTCGGATGAGGGCGGACAGAAGGTCAACGTCTCTTACACCAAAGGCGCTATTGATTCCGTGATCGTGCGCTGTGACCGGATCCTCACCCCGCAGGGCGTACGTCCGATCACCAATCAGGATGTCTATCATGCGACAAAGGCTGCGGAGGATATGAGTTCCAGAGCGCTGCGCGTTCTTGCGCTTGCGTATCGGGAAGGGGATGAGAAACCGCAGGAAGAAGACATGATCTTTGTCGGTCTTGCTGCAGAGATCGATCCGCCGAAGGAAGGCGTGAAAGAGACGGTGGATGAGTGCCACCACGCCGGGATCGATGTCGCGATGATCACGGGTGACCACAAGATCACTGCCTTTGCCATCGCCAGGGAACTGGATATTGCCCAGAGCCTGGAACAGTGTATCTCCGGCCAGGAGATCGATGAGATGGATCCGGAAGTATTCCGTGAAAATGTGCTCAACTACAGAGTTTTCGCGAGAGTGTCGCCGGAGAATAAGGTGCAGATCGTACAGGCCTTCCAGAGTCATGACAAGATCGTCTCCATGACCGGAGACGGCGTGAACGACGCGCCTTCACTCAAAGCGGCGGATATCGGTGTCGCAATGGGCGTGGGCGGAACGGAAGTCGCCAAGGACGCGGCCGAGATGATCCTGGTGGATGATAACTTTATCACCATCAAGAATGCGGTCATGGAAGGAAGAAACCTCTTCAATAACATCCGCAAGTCTGTCGTCTATCTCCTGCGATCCAACTTCGGCGAAGTCGTCCTGATGGCAACCGCTGTGTTTGCGGGACTGTCCTCGCCTCTGTCCACAGTACAGATCCTCTGGGTCAACCTGCTGACAGACACGGCCCCGTCTCTTGCTCTTGGCATGGACAAGGGATCGGATGCGGTCATGAATGAGAAACCCAGAAATGTCAAGGCAGGACTGCTGGGCAAGAGCGATTATGCCAGCATCGTCCTGCAGGGCGCGATCGGCGGCGCTGTCGCGCTGCTTGGCTTCCTGTTCCCGCTGCTGCTGCATGAGGGTATCGAGAACATCTTCACGGAACTTGCAGAGAATCCGCAGATGCTCTCCCTGTGCCGGACATACTGCTTCAGCACACTGGCGATCAATGAGATGCTGATGGCTTATGTGTGCAAGACGACCGGAAACCTGGCATTCTTCAGCAAAGAGTCCTGGAACAACAAGGCACTGAATATCATCACCGTGTGCGGGATCGCTCTTCAGTTCCTGGCACTGCTGTTCCCGCCTCTGCGCACACTGCTGAAACTCGCGCCGGTCGGCATGGGAGATATCGCAGCGATCCTGATCCTGGCCGTGTGCGGCGTCCTGGTCAATGCGGCCATCAGCCTGGCAAAGGAGAGGATGGATATCAAGAGAGGAAGAAACCTGTAAGATATTCAGGATTGAAAACAGACAGAAGAGATATTAAGAATCGGAACTATACAGAAAGGCGGCCAGATGTTTAATCTGGCCGCCTTCGTTATCCTACGTCTTATCCTACTAGGATGTATCCCCCGCCGTCTTTCGGCTTCGATACGTAAGCGCTGTTAGCATGCTCTTTTGAAGAGAACATGAGTTTCGTTACCAGCTCGGGGACCGTAAGATTAATATTCTTGTGAACCTTACCGATCGAGGAGTGGTTGATCTTGCCGCCCCAGGGATTCACAAAAACAACCGTATCCCCCTTGAGGCCGATCAGCACCAGCGCATGATGTCCGCCGGTAAAATGAACGCCTTTATAGGTCTTTTTGCTGACTTTTACGATTACCGGTTTTCCAGCTTCCAGATGATTGCGGATTTCGTTGATCGCAGCATTGGCAGAGAAGGAGTTCACCCTTTTATTCGGGATCCCCATGTCAGTCAGGATCTGGGAGGCAAGCCGCAGAGAGATGGCAGCCTTGCGGTATTTTGCCTTGATCTTCTTCAGCGCGTATTTTTCGCTGTATACAGAAGAGGAAGACCCTTTGTGTATCTGCTTGGGGGACACATATTTACCAAACCCGGATGCAGAGATCGATACAGCTGTTGTGATGCATCCGTAAGTAGAGTAATAATAATCACCTTTGATATTCTGTGAGTAACAGTGATATTCTCGTTTTTCGCCCGAAGGACTTGTAACAGTAATATCTTTACCGCTCTTCTCCCATATACTCTGTGTTGCGTCGCTCTTTGACTCAGCAGAAGCAGCTGTACTCAGGACAGAACAGCTAAGTATAAGTGTCAGGAGCAGAACCGACAGAAGGCGTGCTTTGTATTTGTATCGCATAGTCTGAAACCTCCTTCAAATCAGGCAATGGAATCAGGATATCAGTAGCTGCTGGTAGAAGTACTTCCATCGGAATAGGTCGTGATGATGGTTCCGCCTGTTCCGAGACAGTTCGGGATCTTCTGCGTGCTCACAACAGATACACTGCCTGATGAGGCAGCAGCGGCAGCAGCTGCTGCTGCCGCTGCATTCATCTGTTTCTGAACTTCATTGGCATTGATCATGCGCTCAAGCTCCTCCCTGTCTTCAGACAGAAGCTTCGCAACAATATAGCCTTCCTTGGCAGGAGTGGATGCTGTCTCATTCAGCTCAGTCTCTGCCGTGCCATCTTTCATAGCTTCAGTTTCGGATTCGGTGTATGGGTCATCCAGTCGTACATGATACCAGTCACCAAATTGTCCGAGAACGCTCACAGAACTGCCAAGATCACAGAAGGCAATGGTCTTGCTGTTCATGGATGGACCTTCATGAACCTTGAGGGTATCAAGAACAAACATAACCTTCGCTTTGTCAAAGACTTCTTCGACTTCCGGTTCTGTTTCTGTTTCAGTAAAAACGACTTCAGTTTCAGGAACTTCATCTGCCAGGGCTAGACGCGGCGCAGCTGATAGTATAGTACACAAGCCAAGTACTAACGCTGTTTTCAAACAGACCTTCATTTTAGTAATCATACCTCTCCTTTTTGCCATATGCCGGGACAGATCGTCTTCCCGGATCATGGCTGACAGTTAAACAAATCAAAACGCAAAATATATATTATCAGTTCTGAGGTGAAATGCAACAATCATTTTGATGTCAGATACACTCGTACCTGCCGGCGAAGATCCTCCGAGGCATGGAATGTGTCTGCCGGAAAATAGAGAACAAAGCCTTCTTTATTATCGTTCTGAAGGAAGACCGGCATGGCTTCATACAGGGTTCCGTCTCCCGGATCTGCATAGATGCGGACGCCTGCGTCAGGGGCTGTATCAAACATCCCTGAGACCCTGGTGAAATACGGATTCGCCTCTTCGGTCTCACATTCGATTCTGGCATCGGTCTGAAAAAGGTCCGCATCTTCCGGATCAAGAGACGAAGGAAGCGCCTGCATGATTACGGAAGGTCCGGCTGTTCCCGGGATATTCCTCTCTGCATGTTCCACGACAACAGCAGTGGGGGAGCAACTGTTCATATCAAAGAGAAGGTCTGCCGGGACAGCTCTGGAAAAACAACCTGTGGAATAGCTCTCTGCCAGGAACGGTAGAAGCGCGTTTGCGAAGGAATCCCGGTACATCAGCAGGCTCTGCCCGTTTCCTCCGGAGACGGTTTGAATAAAAGGATCATAGGTGCTCTTCACTTCATTGAGATAGCCATATGCGGGAGCCGGATCATAGTAAACCTCTTCTTCTTTTGTAGGAAACGCCGGGTACAGCATGGTTTCCAGGTCCCCTTTAAAATCAGTCCTGATCTCTGCTTCAGCCCAGAGATAATCGTTATGATCTGTGTCCAGTTCAGTGAGAATGGCATCCGCCCCGACCGCGGCACCTTCATTGGTCCAGTGAGAGTCTGTCCGATGATAAAGCATGGGAAGGCGAAAAGCCTCTTTCTCAGAGTCTGTCTTGTTTTTGCGGGCTTCTTCCAGAAGCCTGTCTGTCAGATCCAGATAATGAACCCCTTCCTGCTCCATGAACTCTTTGAGCCGTACACGGTTGGATGAATCAGCGACTTTGTGCGCGCAGTAATAAGGCAGATATTCTGGATACAGAGTCACTTTATCAGGAACGACCACAAACAGATAATCCGCTCCGATGAACATACAGTATTCCTGTGACATTGCGGCAGTGTGCGCAATGTCATACAGTGTCCGGTCACTCAGCTGACTGCTGCCTGTGTAATCGTTCAGAGTCTCCCGGTAATAGAGCCATCCATCACGCCCTAATATAACATCCTCCTGCGCAGATATCCCAAGACACGACTGTATCCGGGCATTTATGCTTACCAGTTCTGTACGCCAGGCGAAGTTTTCCTCAAACCAGGCTCCAGCCTGTGCGGGATAATTTATGTTCAGTCTGCCGTCTGCCAAGAAAAGGGAAGGCCTGGAAGCGCGGTTCTCCCGCTCGGCAGAATCCTCCCCGCCACCGACTATAAAGCCTGCGGAAGGGATCAGGCATAATAGGAGATACAGACTGATATAGAGGATTCTGAATCCTTTTGCTCTCATATGTGGATCACCTCTTTTACTTCAGGGCAGAACCTGTCAGAAGCGGAAATAAATAAACGGGTTGTAGGTTCCGCCGGCAAGATTCAGAATGCAGACAGCAGTAGAAGCCAGGCTGAGTACACGGATGACGGGACGATAATGGGGGAACTTCTGCGCAATGCTCCGGACAGGGAGAGATGCCGGAATTCCCACCGCCATCGCCGCGATTCCTGCCGGTGTCAGTACGGACCATAACAGCGCTGCAGCTTCAGGTCTGGCCGGCCGGAATCCGCTGAACATGATGGTGATCATACGAAATCCCTGCTGCAGGGTATCCGCCCGGAAGAAAACGAATCCGATCAAAACCGCAAGCAGCGTATACAGGTGAAGGAATAATCTCCCCGAAGCAGAATGTTTTCTTCGGAAGAAAGGAACCACTTCTTCCAGAAGGAGCAGCAGCCCATGGTACAGTCCCCAGAAAAGAAATGTCACATTAGCCCCGTGCCAGATTCCACATACCAGGAAGACAATCATCTTATTGAGCACGGTGCGGCCCCTCCCTTTGCGGCTGCCGCCGAGAGGAATGTACAGATAATCCTTTAGCCATGTTGAAAGGGAGATATGCCATCTTCTCCAGAAATCCCGTATCGATGAGGCAATATACGGATAATTGAAGTTCTCATGGAAGGTAAAGCCGAACATCTGCCCCAATCCGATGGCCATATCGGAATAACCGCTGAAATCAAAGTAGATCTGGAACAGATATGCAATGGCTGCAAGCCATGCGGTCGGTGCAAAGAGGATCTCTTCCGGGGCACTGTAGACCGTATCAACGATCACTGCGCAGTAATTAGCGATCAGTATTTTTTTGGAGAGGCCGCAGCTGAAGCGCAGGATGCCCGATACTATACCATCGGCTGTTACCCTGCGCTGTGTCAGGGCAGATTCAATATCGCGGTATTTTACGATAGGTCCTGCGATCAGCTGGGGGAACAGCGCAATATACAGAAGAAGCCGGAAATAACTGTTCTGCACACTGCATTGCCTGCGATAGACATCGATCACATAGGACATGGCCTGAAAGGTGTAGAAAGAGATCCCGACCGGCAGCGCGATGCGTGGAACAGGAATAGAAAGGTGAAACAGTGCATCAGCCGATGCTGCCAGGAAAGCGGCATATTTGAAGAGGCAAAGAAGCGACAGGTTGAACAGGATGGAAGCTGCCAGAAACCACCTGTCCGCTTTCCGGATGCGGTCGATACAAAGTGCGAACGCCCAGTTGGCAAGCGCACTCAGGAGAAGCAGCAGTACATAAACGGGTTCACCATACGCATAGAACAGGATACTGGCGGTAAGCAGCGCCGCGTTTTTTAACCTGATCGAGGGCAGAGCCAGATGCAGAAGCAGAATGGCAGGAAGGAAGATACAGATAAAAGTTAATGAACTGAATATCATAATGGTAAGACAAAGTATTCATTTCCATCGCACAGTATGCGAAGGCACAATAAGTCATCAGGGATCAAGGCTTGGTTTTTTTGGAAAGTATTATAAACCCTGAGTGGAAGATTGTAAAAGCATGCTTTCTTCAGACTCTGTAAACGGAATCTGAAAAGAACAAGGATTCTGACAAGAAGAAGCAGAGACTAAAAAAGCCCTCAGAATCCAACAGGATCTTCTGAGGGCGTGTATCTGTGAAGGAACGCCGAGGCGTTCCTGAATGGTAGCCTTGTGATTTAGAATTCAACAACTTCTGCATAACGCATCTGCGGCATATCCCCAAAGCGCAGAGACATCTTCTCATCGCCGTTCAGTACACGGCCTCTCTTCCATTCACCATCCACAAGGTTTCCTTCTTCCAGTCTCAGGACATCAACTCTTGTGTTCTTTCCGGTCTTCGGACGGAAGGTCATTGCACAGGAGGTACCGATGATCAGGAAGCGTCCTTCACCCAGTTCAAACACAACACCGGCGCCGAGCGGCTTTCCGGACTGCTTCGGATCGTAGGCGACCGCGATGTCGAAGTCTTCAAAGCGCAGGAAGGTACCGTAATCCAGATCACCATGGCGGACAAATGCCTTCAGGTGCTCTGTACCGCGATATTTTCTGTACAGCGGATCCATCTGCTCGATGAACTGATATGCACGTGCCAGGTAATCCTTGCTGCCTGCGGTGTCGAAAGCGGACGGGTCGATGTTCAGTGCGATCATGACCTCCATCGGCGGTCTGTCGATCATGGACGGATCCAGTGCAAGTTCCTCGATACCAAACGGGGAGAAGCAGATCGCGTTCTTGGCTGCGTATGCATAGAGGGCATAGGAGGCAGCGACTGCATCCTTGCGGATCTCAGGGATGAACAGCGGGTTTTCATCCGACGCATAGGTATCCATAACATCTGCGCAGTAAGGAACGTAGATATCCGGACCGAAGGCAAACAGCGAAGGAGCTGCTGCTCTCCAGATATGCTGCATGGTTTCCACCGGACCGCCGGACGGATAGGAGCCCGGGAACCAGGGATACTGCTTCAGCCATGCGTTTGCGTAGCAGGGAAGCGGATAGACTTCCTGACCGGAAGCGGTGATCTTCTCAACTGCCTTAGCGAAGTACCATGCCATGAAAGCTTCGCCGGCCTCGTCGCCGAAGACTTCTTCCCAGGTACCGCTCTTGTCGGAGATTCCTTCCGGAACCTGCTGTGCGAATGCTTCGCGGGCGGCCGGGCTGTAATCGCGGTCTGTTCCCAGAAGACCGATCTCATTTTCAACCTGGATCACGATGACGGTATTCTCTTCGGAGTCTGTCTCGCGGATATGGCCCATCAGCTTCGCGAAGGCAGCAGCATCCTTCTCAACAGCCGCTGTGCAGAGCGGGGAGATGGTAGTCATCGGCTCGCCGGAGACCTTCTGTGCACGGAAATAAGTCTTCGTATCTTTCTTTACCCACGCAGGAGCATAGAACGATTCTGCGTTCTTCCACAGGCCAAACCACAGGAAAATGAGCTTCAGTCCTTCCTCACGTGCCTGTGCGATCAGAGAATCGACCGTTGAGAAGTCATAGACGCCTTCTGTCTCCTCGATCAGTTCCCAGTAAACCGGAACGATCACGCTGTTCATGTTCAGTTCACGCAGATTCGGCCATACATTCTGTGCCATGTATTCCGGATCAGAAGCGCTGGAGTTGTGGATCTCGCCGCTTCTGCAGAAAAAGGGGCGGTCATTTACGTACAGAGTCTTGATTCCGTGTTCGTCTTCTTTGATATAGGGGATACTCATGTTTTCCTCGCTTTCCTGTGCTTTGCTTTTACGATGTGAGCCTTTGTTTCTGTTGAATTCCTGATGTGCTGGTTGACGGTTTTTTATTTCCTGTCTTTATTATAGTTGACACAGAGAAAAAAGAAATCTTAATATATTAATTAATATATAACGATATTAAGATTCGGGGATTATTTATGGATTATACGATACGAGTGACAAAACAGCAGTACACATATACGCCGCTGGTTCTTCGGATGATGGGGATCAACCACAGCCAGGAGAAGGTGAACCGGCCGTCAGGCCTTCCGACCTGGCAGATCCTCTATGGCGTTTCCGGCAGAGGAAATGTCCGGATCGAAGAGAGCCGGTATATCCTCCAGGAAGGACAGATCGCGGTACTGCCGCCGCATACAGGGCATCAGTATGAGAGCGCACAGAAGGAGTGGATCGTTCATTTCCTTGGATTTGACGGGAATGCCTGCCAGAAACTGCTCACAGATCTCGGACTGGCCCAGCCCGGGGTCTATCATTTAAGCCAGGGAGAGAACACCGGCAAGGTTTTTCTCCTTCATCTGGAGGAATTCGAGAGAGTGATCCGAAGCCAGATGCAGCTGAAGTACAGGACACTTTCCAAGGAGCTCTACAGTACGCTGCTGGATCTGGCGGCGGGCAGTTCCCTGGAGAGGACAGCACTGTGGAATGACCCGGACGGACTGATGTCGGATGTGATCGAGTACCTGGAGCATCATTGCAGTGAAGATATCTCCCTGATGCAGATCGGCGAGGAATTCCATCTGACACCGGAGTATCTGTGTGCCCGTTTCAGGAACAGTACAGGAGAAACGGTCGGACAGTATCTGAAGAGAATCCGGATCGGCCGGGCGAGGATTCTCCTGATGGAGCGGCCGGATCTCAATCTGAAGGAGATCGGGGAGCGGTGCGGATATCG
>OMSN01000028.1:0-940 GCA_900313765.1 uncultured Eubacteriales bacterium | reverse complement strand
GATTCACAAAAACAGCGTTTCATTATATAATGAAGTTCAATCCGGACGGAGATACGGAGGCTGTGGACAGATGAGAGATAACCGGGATTTCAGGATCGATATTCAGCGGGATGCGCAGGCGAAAGAATATGCGCATTCTTTTGTTGAACTGTTTTATGTAGTATCGGGCACATGCAGGATCACCGTGAGGGATTATTTTTCAGATATGCAGCAGGGAGACATGGTCCTGGTCAATGCGATGGAACCCCACAGCTATAAGGCAGAAGGGATCCTGTGCATCATCAAGATCGCATACAGGGCACTGCTGCGGTTTGCGCCGGACGGAGGGTGCATCTTCTTCCTGAATACAACGCAGAAAACAGAAGGGGAACATGATGCGATCCGTTATCTGATCCATGAACTGATCTGGCTTGAAACAGACCGGAAAACAGACCGTGAGTGCAGGATCTACCGGGATCTCTATGAACTGATGGATATCCTGCTGCTGCATAACAGGAAGAATTATTCAGGAAATGCGTCTGACCGCAGACATATGACGGAGGATCGCAAGCTGCAGCAGATTATCGCATATGTACACGGGAATTACCGTGAGACGGTATCTCTGTCTCACCTTGCGAAGGACATGTATGCCTCCACATCCACCCTGTCACGCTTCTTCAGGAAACAGACCGGCATTTATTTCACAGATTATGTGAATCAGGTACGTCTTGCATATGCAGCAGGGGAGATGAGGTACACCGGCAACAGTATTACCAAGGTTGCGTCGGACTGTGGCTTTTCCAGCGCGTCATCATTCGCGGGACTGTTTCATGACTACTATGGAATGTCTCCGAATGAGTACCGCAAAAAGCTTCTGGAAGAACAGGGGAATGAAACAGAAGAAGACCGGATACTGAAGGAAGAACTGGCTGCACAGTTCGCACCGGCAGATAAAGCGCAC
>OMSN01000096.1 GCA_900313765.1 uncultured Eubacteriales bacterium | reverse complement strand
TTCCAGTCGATGATATCCGTGTCATCAAAGGCATGAACGATATCATAGTATTTCGGATTGGAGGGAATGATCCACTCCTTCGGCGGACGCAGTTTCTCTCTCTTCTTTGCAGAAGCAGTCGCAAGGAAGCTCATGTCGATCAGTTCAAATACTCTCTCTTCCGGCACCGTTCCATCCAGCAGAACAGTGATCCAGTGCATCTTGTTCATGTGATAGGCCGGAAGGATGCCTTCTTCCTGCAGGATCATGTCCCTGAAAAACATGTCGTCAATCTTCACATTCACCACATCGATCCAGACATCTCCTCTGCCGCCGACCTTATCTGCCTGCAGACCCATCACCAACGCGAACCATTTCTTATTGTCATCATGCCGGAAAACTGCATTTTCATCGTATCTGCGCCAGGGATACTCCGGCAGCGTCTTATATTTCTTCCTGATATAATCGAATAAGGTCTGTCGGTCCATCCTGTCACCTCTTTCTTACAGAGCTGTTCCCTCGATTGCCTCAACCACCAGAACATCTGCCGGAAGCCAGTTCACCTGCCGCAGGTCATGAAGAGGAAGCCATCTTGCCGCTTCATGTTCCAGCAGGGTCAGTTCCCCTTCTTCAATGTGGCACCAGAAACAGTCCATGGATAGATGAAATTCCGGATAATCGTATTCCACCGTTGTCAGAAACTGGTCTCCGAAGTTCCTCCCGGATCTCGCGGATCAATGCTTCCTCCGACGTCTCCCCCGGTTCTGTCTTTCCACCCGGGAATTCCCACCAGTCCTTATAATTCCCATATCCTCTCTGTGTCGCAAATATCTGGTCGTCTCTGCGAATAACTGCCGCAACCACCTTGATCGTCTTTTGTTTCATTTTTGCACCCGCTTACTGAATATTCCTGTCGCCACATACCATTTATGGATCGGGCATGTGCCTCCGGGACGTCGCTGCACAGCAGACAACATTCATTATATCGCTCTGTCTTAGGACTGTCATCGTTTCGTTTTGTATGGCATTGCCTGTATTCTCTCGGGCAGCAGCCAGAAAAGCGCCTGTGACAGGTCACAGACGCTTCGCAGATGTTCTTTATTCTGATGTGGGATGGTTCATCTCTTTTTGTACAGGATCAGCTGCGGATTGGCGCCCTGATTCTCATACGTACAGACAAGGATGAATTCCGCATTTGCAAGAACGCCATAACACAGTCCTTCACAGTCTGCGGACTCCAGCTGATTGCCCAGATAGGTCGTCCGGTCATCAAGAAAGCGCGTCTTCATCCCGCCGGGGAGCGGATACTCAAGGTTCACATATTTACCGACCAGTGCATTCAGGTTTTTAACTTCCGGCATTCCCTTGATGTGAAGCGCATTGATCTCTCTGATCAGCTGCTCTTTCAGAGCTTCGAACGCTCCGCCGTCGCCCAGTTCTTCGTGTCTCTTCCAGTAGTCCAGCTGCGGCAGGGTCTGCTTCATATAGGTGCGTGCCTGGTCTTCCGTAAACCCCTGCTGAACCATGTGGGGAATACATACACGGATCAGATCGTCCATATCACTGTATGTATAAGTTCCGTCGGCATAGCACCACTGACAATAGTCTTCATTGAATGAGCCGTCCTGGTTCCTTCCGAGGATCGGATCTTCCAGCGGCATTCCGCAGCACTGGCAGACCAGCTGCTTCGGAGATCCCAGGAGCGTATTGATCGAAACATTAAACTCCTTGGACAGGATGCGCAGCGTATCCGTATTCGGCTGTGTCTCCCCTGTTTCCCAGCGGCTCACTGCCTGTCTTGTGACCATCGCACGATGGGCCATCTGTTCCTGTGTCAGGTTATGTTCCTGGCGAATCTGTTTCAGTATTTCTCTTGTTTCCATGCGATCACCTCCTGCCTTGTTATACATTCATTATGCGTTCAGGAAATGCATCGCGCAAGCAACCTTCTGTTGCTCTACAGTATCTCACTTCCCATCCGGGAAACTGGTGAAGGAACCTTTCTCCAGTTCCGGATAGCCGTACTTTTTCTTCGCGTCGGCAATGGCCCTGATCATGAAACTCATATTGCGGGCAAGGTTTCTCATGGTCTGCAGGCCTTCCAGATCCTTCTTCACATCCTCGGCAGAAAACCCGTGCACCTGATTCCAGTAGGTCGAAGACGCCACCGGCATGCTGCTGATCGTGAAATACTTATTCAGAACATCGAAACTTGCGGTGTTTCCGCCTCTTCTGCAGCTGACTACCGCCGCACCCACCTTCATATGTTTGGAATAGTGAGTGCTGTAAAACAGCCTGTCCAGAAACGCGATCAGATTGCCGTTCGGGGAAGCGTAATATACCGGACTTCCTATCACCAGTCCATCGGCTGCCTCAAACTTCGGCGCCACTTCATTTACAAGATCCTCAAACACACATCTTCCCGTTTCACCGCATTTGTTGCAGGCGATACAGCCACGTATTCCCTTTGATCCTACCTGGATCAGTTCGGTCTCGATCCCTTCTGTATCAAACACCCTGATCATCTCATCAAGTGCTGTCGCTGTACATCCGTGCCGGTGAGCACTTCCGTTCAGAAGAAGAACTTTACTCATATTGACTCCTCCGTTTTTTTACTTTCACAAACAAGCTGCGGGGCTGATCGGCCTGCCTGGTCATCTTTGACCCGGGCAAACTTCTTCGGCCCTGCAGCTGCTATGGAATCACTGTGATTCCTGCTGTGTTTCTGTCATTCGAAATCGACAGACTTTCCGGTTCTGCCGGACTCTCTGACAGCATCCATCAGACGAAGTACGCGGCGGGTCTCAGGAATCTTTACGAGGAAGTCCTCTTCGCCGTGCCATGCTCTGACATAGTTTTCAAAATAATTTCTGTGATTGGTGTTAACCTCCGGAAGATCTTCTGTAAGGATCTTTCCTTCTGGCGGCGGTCCGAAGGATCTGGTCGGGCCTGCTGCCGTCATGGTACGCTGGCCGCCTACATTGGTAAGAAGGCCGTTGGTTCTGACGATCTTGCCCTCGGGGCCGAAGCCGTCAATATAGGCACTTCCCTGGTTTCCGCCGATGAACCAGTGGCGCTCGAACCACTTGTCATGCATCTTATCCGTCAGGAAATACGTTCCCAGTTCCAGTGTTGCGGTTACGCCGTTATCGAAACGCATCATGATCTGGAAATAGTCGTCGACTTCTTTGTTGATGACGTTGCGGATGTCGGCAAATACGGAAGTGAGCTTCGCTCCCGGGAACATCCAGCAGAGCTGATCCAGAAGGTGCACACCCCAGTCATAAAGCATTCCGCCGCCTTCACTGATGAATACATGCCAGTCATGCATGTTTCCGTTAAAGCCGTAGAGCATGCTCTTTACGCAGTAGATGTCGCCCAGAGTGCCTGAATCATAGACCGCCTTCGCAGTACGGAAATCCGGATCGAAACGGCGCTGATGGTGAATCGTGAACTTTACACCGTTTTCCTTGACGGCAGCTTCCATCTCATCAAGTTCTTCCAGACTCATTGCGATGGGTTTCTCGCAGATGATATCCTTTTTCGCATTGGCTGCCTGGATCACAAGGTCTTTGTGGAACTTATTGTTTGCAGCGATCAGCACGACATCCACATCCGGATCTGCCATCAGTTCCTCATTACTGGCATATCTCTTCAGTCCCTCTGTCACATCCTCGAGCTGTTTGGGATCAATATCTGAGAACCCGATCAGTTTGATTCCGGGGAAGTCCAGAAGCATTTTCTCGTGCTCATGGCCCATGAATCCATGTCCGACAATGGCAATTCCGATGTCTTTCTTCATGTATATCCTCCTGTTATTCTGTTTCGCGTTTTCAGTGTCTTCGCCATATGATGATTTATAATAGGTACATTATAGCATGACAAATCCCGCACAATCACTATTCTTTTATTTTGTGCATTGCTTCTGTGCAGTCATTGTGCAGTTCATCCTTTACAGCATCCTTGCCTGCAGCTTTCTGCGCGGTACGATCCTCTGATACTTCACCGCAGGATAACCGATGACCATGCATGTGACTGCTTTATGCCCTTTGGGAAGCTTCAGCAGATTCCGAAGTTTCCGGCTGATTCTGGTACACATGATGAAGAAACCGCTGTACAGCACACCCAGTCCCAGGCTCTCCGCCATAATCTCCATGTAAGCGCTCGCAAGTGAGGCATCCACACTGCTCCTTCCGGACACAACGATCACCAGCGGTGCTCCTTTGAAGAAGAAAGTGTCCGATATCTCAAACTGTTTGAGCGCAGCAACCACTTTAGATCCGGCCTTCTGCCCGTTTCTGAACAGATTGACGCAGAGTCTTTCTGCTTCTTTCTGCCTGCTCCCCAGAATGGTAAATGAAACTTTCTGTGAGTTGCCTCCGGTTGGACTGTAGCGGCCCGTCTCCAGGATCTTGCGGATCTTCTCCTTTTCCACCGGCTGCTGTGTAAACTGACGGATTGTCCGCCTGCTGCGCATGGCTGCAAGAAGCGTGTCACTGTCAAGATCCGACATCGGGACAACCGGCTCTTCCTCACAGTCAACATTTGTCAGCCGGACAGCTCCCTGCGGGCAGATCGCATAACAGTGGCCGCATTCGATACACCCTACGTCATGCGTGTGTGCCTTGCCATTTTCCAGATACAGATATCCCCCCGGACAGTCTTTGACGCACAGGCTGCAGCCGACACATTTTTCTTCATTCACAATGACTGGTTTCATTCTTCTCTCCTTTTCAGAACATGTATCAGTTCCCGGTTTCTCTCCAGCATGTTCCATATACCGTCTTGTGAGAGGACGCCCCGCTTCAGATTTTCCGGCAATAATCCGGCCTCATCCATCGCAAGGTCGTCTTTCCATTGCTGGCTTGTATAATATGCCTCCAGTTTCTTTATCTCCGGCTGCAGTTCTTCAAACGCTGCCATGCTTCGCTCCAGTTCATCCATCTTCTGTGTCGCCCGGTCCAGGATGTTCTCCATCTCACAGATGTGCTCCGGGACTTTCGTCTGTGCTTTCATAGCCCTTCCCTTATTCCAGTTCTCCCAGCATCTGTGCCGGATTATCGGCGGCTTTCACTTTTCCAAAAGCCTTAATGATGATACCGTTCTCATCGATCAGATAAGTCGTCCGCACAACACCCATGCTGACCTTGCCGTAATTCTTTTTTTCTTTCCAGACATCATAAGCCTGGATCACTTCCTTCTCCGTATCGGAAAGAAGCGTAAAGGGGAGGCCGTATTTTTCCTCAAACTTCTTATGAGATGCCACGCTGTCCTTGCTCACGCCCAGAACCACGGCACCTTTCTCCCGGAACTGTGGGTACAGTTCTCCAAATGCACATGCCTGCTTCGTACAGCCGGCAGTCATGTCCTTTGGATAGAAATACAGGATCACTTTCTGCCCCTGATAGTCTGACAGACTTCTCATTTCTCCGTTCTGATCCGGCAGGGTAAATGCCGGTGCTTTTGTTCCGACTTCTAACATTTCCTAATCCTTTCTGCCTGATAACGCGATTCCTTATACAGCCTGATACATTTCCTTCCTTTGATTCAGATTCAAGTACGACACAGAACTTTACTATTCTTCCGGTGTATAGCTCCAGCCGTGATCATCATGATAGATCATCAGCTTCGTCATGCCGCCGTCGATACAGATATTTTCACCGGTAATGAAACCGGCCTTGTCAGAGCACAGGAACAGTACCATACCGGCGATGTCCATCGGGTTTCCGACACGGCCGGCAGGCTGCTGCAGTGCATCCGGCCCCTCATATACCCTGTATGCCGTATCGATCCATCCCGGAGAGATGGAATTGACCCGCACCTTCCCGGACAGACTGGCTGCCAGTGCATGTGTCAGTGCGGCAATTCCGCCTTTGGCTACCGTGTAGCTCTCGGTCTGCGGCTGGCTCATCCGGTCACGGCTTGAAGAAATGTTAATGATACAGGCACCTTCACGAAAGTACGGCGCAAACAACTTCGACAGATAGAACGGCGCAGTGACGCCGACCGCCAGCGCGTACTGGAACTCCTCATAGCTGCACGTATCGATCCCTTTCATCAGCGGCAGCGCATTGTTGATCAGATAGTCAATACCGCCGCATTCCCGGATCACCGTCTGCGCAAAGTCTTCCAGGACTGCCTGATCAGAGATATCTCCCACATAGTGACCGCCCTCGGCTTTGTCAATCACATAAACCTTCACACCCTGCTTTCGGAATTCATCTGCAATGCATCTGCCGATCCCGTTTGCGCCGCCGGTCACGACCGCAACTTTCTGTTCTTGAGTCATACTTATCTCCATCTTTATCAGTACAGTTCCTTCAGCACCAGGATCGTGATCCCCGGATTATCGCCGGGAAGGATCCGTTTTACCTTAGGGTCGCACTGATACCAGTCATAGATCATCGACCGCAGACTGGTTCCCCGGTTATACCCGTGGATCAGCTGCAGCTGATAGGTCGCCGGCCCCGCCGCGGTAACAGCCTTATCGATCACTTTGATCGCTTCTTCCTGGCGCAGCCCATGAAGATCAATCTTTACAAACGCTTCGCTCATATGGTGATCCCTGTTTTATTTTCTGTATTGTTTGGGCGACATACCTGTTTCCTTTTTGAATACCCGGGTAAAATAAGCATAGTCCTGATACCCTACCAGCGCAGCGATCTCTTTGATCGGGATATTGGTTTCAACCAGGAATTTCTTGGCAGCTTCGATCCGCTCTGTCGTGATATATTCCAGGATTCCCTGGTTTGTCTCAACCTTGAATGTTCTGGTCAGATACTGGGGATTAAAATGCATAATCTCCGCGATCCGGGTGACATTCAGATCATCGGCCAGATGATTTCTTACGTACTGCTTGACTTCTTTTTCCACATTCCGCTTCCCGGAAACCTGCCTCATCTCCTGAAGCTGTCCTTCCGTGCGGTTTTCGGTTTTTCTGGATGAGTCCAGGTTTCCCCAGTTAATGCTCCCGTCCGGATTCTTCAGAAAGTCCTTGTGATCGTCATAGTACTCCATCTTTCCGGTCATGTCATGCAGTGCACGGGAGAATTCTTCATAATCGATCGGCTTCAGGATGTTAATCATAGCATCCCTGGCGAATGGCCTTCTGTACATACGAAAACTCCGGATGACAGGTAACCATCATAACCCCCATCATCCTGTTCTGGTCCCGGATCCAGTCTACCAGATCCTGCCCGGTGCCGCCCGGCATCTCGATATCGCAGATCAGCACATCGATCTTTTTTTCGAGCAGCTGTGCCTTGGCTTCCGTAATGTTGGATGCTTCATAGATATGGCGTATATTGCATTTTTTCCAGTCTACCGATTTGATCAGCGCCTGACGGGTTCTGGGTTCGTCATCAACGATTAATGCATCATACATCTTTATATCTCCTTTGTATCTGAACTTATCGGCTCCTCATTTCGAAGAAGCGGCAGACAGATCTCTATACAGGCGCCTCCTGACTCAGTGTTGCCTACTGTCAGAGACTCCTCTCCATGGTAGAGAATATCCATGCGCTGCACGGTATTGACGATCCCGACGCCCAGCTGGCCGTCATCTTCCCTGGTTTCCAGGAATGTGCGTATGCTCTGCAGAGTCTGTTCTCCAAAACCTTGTCCGGTATCGGATATGACGATCTTCAGTTTTCCGTCCTCTTCATATCCGCGGATGATAATGTACAGTTTATTATCACTGACCGCATATTTGATACTGTTTTCCACAAAAGTCTGCAGGATCAAAGGCGGGATCAGTACGTCGCTGACCGAATGCTCCCATTCGACATAAAAATCAATCTTGTTCTGGGTCCGCTCCTTCTGGATATTCAGATAATTCTCCACATGACGGAATTCATACCGCAGTTCCACAAAGTCCTTTTTGAGATTGACGATGTACCGGAAATAATTGACCAGATAGATGACCATCTTTTTGACCAGCGGGAATTCCTCTTCATCATAGGTATAGATCACATTCAGTGCATTCAGGATGAAATGAGGACGGATCTGCTGACTGATATATTTCATCTGGATATCCTGCTCACGGAGTCTGGTTTCATACAGATTGAATTCCAGCTCATTGACCTTATCCATCATCTCATTCAGACTGTGACCCAGCAGATCGAATTCATCCGTCGTTCTGGCATTCCGTTCCTCCAGCCGGTACTCGACCTCTCCGTTACCATACCGGTCCATAGCATCGACCAACGCCATGATGGGTCTTGAGATACGATGGTTCAGCCACAGAACCACAATGATCGTTGCAAGAAAACCAAATACCGCCAGAAAGAAAATGATCCGCTGTGGCAGGGACAGCTGTTCAAAAAAGCTTCTGCTGCGGATTACCAGCCCCATGTATACCGCATGATTCGTGTTTTTTGTGTAATATACATGATAGCCGTCTTTGCCGGTACCGGAATTGTCATCTTCTGCTTCCAGAACCACGGTCTCGAGATTGTTGTCCTGCAGGCTGTTGCTTCCAAATACATCCTCAAAGAAAACGATCCCTGTATAGAGATCGCTGCTCTGCAGCCCCAGTCTGTTGAGAACATTGTCTGCACTCATCCAGCATCCGCAGCAGGCGTCCCCGCTCTTCATGATATAGAC
>OMSN01000198.1 GCA_900313765.1 uncultured Eubacteriales bacterium | reverse complement strand
AGCTGCCGGCACAGCTCCATGTACTCGTGCGTACCAAAGCTGTTGTCCTCTACCACGCCGCCCCAGTGGGTATTGATCATCTTCTTGCGGTTTTCTTTCGGGCCGATCCCGTCTTTCCAGTGATACTCGTCAGCAAAACAGCCGCCGGGCCAGCGCAGGACCGGAACCCTGATCTCTTTCAGGGCTTCCACAACGTCTGTGCGCATGCCATTGACATTCGGGATATCGGAATTCTCACCGACATACATTCCTTCATAGATACAGCGTCCCAGGTGCTCGGAGAAGTGTCCGTAGATCTCTTTGTTGATCTTCCCCATCTTCTGCGCTGCATTGATATAATACTCAGCCATACTGTTGCTGTCTCCTCTCTGCTAAGTTTAGGGTCAGCCTCTGTCTGATTATCCCTTGACAGCACCGGAGGTCATGCCTTCGATCAGGTATCTCTGGAAGATCAGATAGATCACCAGGATCGGGATAATACCGAACATGGAACCTGCGATCAGCAGGTCATAGTTGTTGCCATACGGAGTCAGAAGGGTGTTCAAACCGATCTGCAGTGTGAACTTATTGGTATCACGGAATACGAGCATCGGCCACAGCATGTTGTTCCAGGATCCCATTGCACACAGGATCGCCATGGATGCGAATGCCGGTTTCGTGATCGGCATCATGATCTTCACAGAGATGCCGTACTCGGTGCAGCCATCGATACGGGCTGCGTCCAGCAGCTCATGCGGGAGGCTCTGCATATACTGCCGGAAGAAGAATATGGTCGACGCCGCGCACAGACCGGGTAATATGACACCGGCTCTGGTGTTGATGATATGCAGGGTCGTGACTTCCTGATACAGCGGGAGCATCAGGATCTCAAACGGTACGCACATGGTAGCGATGACCATGAAGAACAGGAAACCCTGCAGTCTGAACTTATACATCGTCAGGCCATATGCTACGAAGTAGCAGACCAGAAGCGTCAGAACGACTGTGAGGAGTGTCAGGATCAGTGAATTCTTGTACCACATGAAGTACTTTGCAGAGTCCACTTTACTGTTCTCTCCGCCAAGTCCGAACAGATACTTGTAGTTGTCCAGGGTCATGGTCTTGAAGTCCCAGTTGATGGCCAGACCATTCTGTACCAGTTCACGTCCGGGACGGAAAGAAGCCAGGAGTCCTGCCAGAAGCGGAAATGCGATGAATCCACAGAGAATCACGAACAGGCCGGTTGCCAGAACCGAGGCGACACGGTGGTTCGATTCCATAGTCTTATTCTTTCCCATGTCAGTCCTCCTTCTTGAATGTACCAGTCGCGATCAGCTGAATGACATTGATCGCAAGTGCTATGACCATCAGCACCATGCCGACTGCACACGCATATCCCAGGTCGTTCTTCTCGATACCTCTCTTATACAGGTATCCGACGATCGTCAGACCGATGTTCTTCGGCGATGAGTTGCCGTTCCACAGCATGAAGCTCTCGAGGAACATGGACAGTCCTGCATAGACCGAGATCGTAACAACGTAGATCGTGGTGGGTTTGATCAGCGGAAGTGTAAGATACCAGAACTTCTGCCATGCATTGGCGCCGTCGATATCAGCGGATTCATAGATGGATCCGTCGATTGCCTTCAGTCCGGATACGAAATACAGCATGTTGACACCGGTCCATCTCCACATACACAGGAGTAGCAGTGCGATCCACGCAGTCCATTTCTCCTTCAGCCATGCGATCGGCGTTCTGCCAAGGAACAGCATCAGCTGGTTCATCTGGGATCCTGCTGATTCCGAGAACATCATGCGGAACAGCATACCGGAGATAACAACGGATGTGAGGGCCGGGATGTACATGATGACTTTCCATACGCCCTTAGCTTTGGTAATGCGGCTCTCCATCAGGACTGCCAGAAGCAGCGGGATGGGGATCATGAGAAGCAGCGTGAGGAGCATGTACTCCACACTGTTGCCGACAGCGATCGCGAAGAACTTGTCTTTCGCAAGCTTCGCATAGTTCGCAAGTCCGATAAAGGTTCTGTTCCCGAAGTTGATCTCCTGGAAACTCATAACGATACCGCTGATCAGCGGATATGCCCAGAAGATGATCAGGCTCAGTATGAACGGAAGGACGAATACATACGGTGCGACCTTCTGTGAATAGAATATTTTCTTGAATTTGCCCATATCAGGTTCTCCTTGTAAGCCTGTGAGACGGGTTTTGATACCCCGTTCAAAAGGGAGCCGGGAATGGACTTCCCAGCTCCCCTCACTGTTCATCCTATCTTACGCGGGGGCTGTATATGCCGGCGCTTTGATTCAGGAATCAGCAGATCTGATTACATGGTCTCCATCTCGATGTACTCCTGAGCCTCTGCCAGTGCTTCGTCGATATCCATGCCGTCTTCGAAGACTTCATTCAGAGTGGTGGTGCACATATAATCGTTCAGAGTCGGAGAAACTGTGGTGGTGTAGATCGTTCCGATTGCGTCCTCGTTCGCCAGCTGCTGAAGGACTTCATACGGTTTCACGCGGAAGAAGGTGTTGTACGGATTCGACTCGTCGAATGCGAAGTCGTCGTCGAACCACAGTGCGCTGTTGCAGACATCGAATCCAAGGTCGTTCCAGATATGAGCTTCGCCGTCCTCAGAGAGCTTCGCCCATGCGAGGAACTCAGCTGCCAGTGCCGGATCTGCGGACTGCTCTGTGACAACCGTACCGGTTCCGCCGATACCGACTGAGCACTTCTGGCCTTCTTCGAATACCGGGATCGTGGTGATGTCATACTTGCCTTCCATCTCGGGCATGTAGTTCAGGAAACGGCTCATGTACCACATTGCCTTCGGGAAAGAAGCGATCTTGCCTTCCATAACGTTCTTGAATCCGGCTTCCAGGTCAACATGTCCGTCGGTGGAGATCATTGCGATGCCGTCATCCAGCCAGCCCTTCTGCATCTCCATCATCTTCTTGACGGAATCCAGTTCTACGTTGACTTCTCCGTCCGGGCCGCCGGTCCAGTCTTCGCCGTACTCAGCCATCGCAACCCACATCCAGTCAACTCCGCCTGTATCAACAGAGGTCAGGAAAACTTCGCCGTTGGAAGCATCTCTCAGCTGCTCGCCGAGCTTGGTGTAATCATCCCAGGTCTTGACTGACTTGTAATCCAGTCCATACTTTTCGAAGATCTCAGCGTTCCAGTACATGACAGAAGCGCCAACGTGTGTCGGAACACCGATGCGGGTTCCGTCTGCCTTGGAATAGACATCCAGACGGGACTGTACGCAGTCTGCTTCGTAGGGAGCAAGTGCATCGTTCAATGCATAGAGCGGTGTGTCTGCTCCGGTGTAGTTCGGGAACTGGCCGATCTCAACGTCGCACATATCCGGCGCGCCGCTGCCTGCCTGCAGGGACATCATGAGCTTGTTGTGCATATCCGAATACGGATAGGTGCTGAATGTTACATTGAGCTGTCTGTCCGGGTTCTCCTCGTTCCACTTCTCAACCATTTTGCCGTAGAACTCATTGTGTACGTCTACGAATGACC
>OMSN01000328.1 GCA_900313765.1 uncultured Eubacteriales bacterium | reverse complement strand
GACAGGGAAACAGACACGGAAACAGCTATAGAAGCGGATAGAGAAACAGATAAGGAAACAGAGAATTATGAGTGACAAGATCGTTTTGCTGGACGGACACAGCTTACTGAACCGGGCATTCTACGGGATCCCGCTTCTTACAAACAGTGCCGGGATCCATACGAATGCTGTATACGGTTTTCTGAATATTCTGTTTAAGATCCTGGATGAGGAGCAGGCGCAGTATCTTGCGGTTGCTTTTGATCTGCATGCACCTACCTTCCGCCACAAACGTTATGAAGCCTACAAGGGAACCCGGCATGCCATGCCGGATGAACTGCGTGAGCAGGTTCCCCTTATGAAGGACATGCTGACTGCCATGGGTGTTCCGCTGATGATGCTGGAAGGCTATGAGGCAGATGACCTGATCGGCACGATCTCTCGGAAAGCGGAGGAGCAGGGGCTCGACGTGCGGGTGATCTCCGGTGACCGTGATCTTCTGCAGCTTGCGTCTGACAGGACGATGATCCGTATCCCAAAGACGAAGAAGAGCGGAACCGAAGTGGAGGATTACTTCGCGAAGGATGTGCAGGAGCGGTATCTGGTGACGCCTGAGGAATTCGTACAGGTGAAAGCACTGATGGGAGACGCCTCTGACAATATTCCTGGGATTCCGGGTGTGGGTGAGAAGACAGCCACTAAGATCATCGCTCAGTATCATTCCATAGACAATGCCCATGACCATCTGGATGAGATTAAACCGGCCAGGGCGCAGGCATCGCTGCGTGATTACTGGGAGGATGCGAAGCTGTCCGAATGGCTGGCGGCCATCGACAGGAATGCCCCGTTTGAACTGGATTTTGAACAGGCGAAGCTGGATCCGGACCATGCGGCACTGTACACGCCTAAGGCACTGGAATTGTGCAGAGAGCTGGAACTTCGCACGATGGTGAACCGTTTCCTCGCCCATATGGACGATGCCGTGCAGGAGGAGCCTGTACAGAGGCAGCGGCCCTGCCATATTGTGATAGCGCCAAAGCCCTCTTCGGGATTTGGTCCGATCGGGGACTTCTTTATGAACCCGGATGAAGCCACGCAGGATCCCGAGACAGAGAAATGGATCGGGAAGATTGCAGATGCCGGCAGGGTTGGCCTTCAGATCCTGTATGAGGAGAACCGGCTGATCGGTGCGGCCTTCGCGCTGAAAGATGAGGATGTTTATTTTGCCGCTCCCGATGCCTCCCTGCTGCAGGAACTTGTGGGCAGATGCAGCAGGATCGACATGATCGACATGAAGGAGCAGCTTGCCTGGCTTGACGAAGGGAATGGGTTCGAGCCCGGGACACAGGCGAAGTTCTTCGATGCTGCGATCGGTGCCTACCTGATCAATCCTCTTCAGGGCGGGTACTCCTATGACGCGGTCATGAAGACCTTCACGGGAGAACTGATTCCGTCCCAGACGGAACTGCTGGGCAAGAAGCGTCTGTCAGACATAGCAGCGCTCGCATATGATGACCCGGCGATGGCTGTGCAGGGGGGAAAGAAGAGTAAGGATACATCCGGTCCTGCGGACAGGGACAGCGCTCTGAACGCGCTGGTGAAGTTTGCGTGCCTTCAGGCACAGGCTGCCCTGGTGACGGAAGACAGGATCCGGGAAGAACTTCGCGAAGAAGGGATGGAACGGCTCTTCGATGAGATAGAGATGCCTCTCGTATTTGTCCTGTACCACATGCAGAAAGAAGGGATCCTGGTACGGGCGGAAGAACTCCGGGAATATGGGGAGAAGCTGACCGGGCGCATCGCGCAGCTGGAAGCAGACATCTATGCCCAGGCGGGGCAGGAATTTAATATCAATTCTCCCAAACAGCTGGGGCAGGTCCTGTTCGAGGAACTTCACCTTCCCTACGGCAAGAAGACCAAGACCGGTTATTCTACGGCGGCCGATGTACTGGACAAGCTGGCTGAGCAGCATCCCATCGTGGCGGATATCCTGGAATACCGGCAGCTGACTAAACTCAAGTCCACCTATGCGGA
>OMSN01000042.1 GCA_900313765.1 uncultured Eubacteriales bacterium | reverse complement strand
TGTACAAATGAATCTGTGGTGATAGCGCTCCATCATATGCATGATGACAGTTGCAGACCTGTTCGACCTGCACCCAGGCAAAACTGCTCCCGAGCACAGTACACCTTCGGCGCTCCTTCCTTTTGTCTGCTTTCTCCTGTGTTCGGGCACATCCGGCAGCCTACTAATAAGTCGCGCAACCTCTATCAAAATCAAAGAAACTATAACATTGCCTGCGCCGCATGTCAACGGACAATACGCCGCAGATGCCGGTTTTGCAAGGTTTCAGATCCCCCGCACCTGCACAGTCGGCACGTATCCGCGCGCATCTTCACACATCTCATGAAGCTGCTGAGCGGAAGGCGCGCTGATGTTCAGGCACTCTTCATCCCTGAAGCCGACCATGCGCTCGGAAGGGATAAACTGCTGCAGGTACCAGGCATGCGCCCCCTGCAGCCACTTTGCCATGCTGACGATGTCCTCTCTGGTATGCATCCCCTCCACGACTGTCGTACGGACTTCATAGGGAACCGTACCCTTCATGAGAAATGAGATGCTCTGCTGCACATTGCGCATCTGCCGCGCAGCCGGAGAATCTTCCTCCTGCGTCTGCAGTATTCCTGTGGTCCAGGCATACTTTGACGGCGCGTTCTTGATATCCATCGCCACGTAATCGACCAGTCCGGCCTGCACGATCTCCTCCAGCATCCCTGGATTCGTTCCGTTGGTATCGAGCTTTGTAAGGAATCCCAGTTCCCGGATCCTTCCCAGGAAACGGGGCAGGTCTGCCTGCAGCGTCGGTTCACCGCCGGTCACCGCGACGCCGGTCAGTTTCCCCTTTCTGGACTCCAGAAACTCAAAAAATGCATCCTCCGGCAGCAAAACGCTGCTGTCAAAGTGTTCCGGCAGGACCAGATCCGCATTCTGGCAGAAGGGGCAGCGCATATTGCAGCCCTGCGTAAACACGGTACAGGCAAGCTGTCCCGGATAATCCAGCAGAGTAAGCTTCTGCAGCCCCGCCAGTTTCATGAAGCACCTCCCGACAGATAATTGCATGCTGCAATGGCGGCATTGGCACCGTCCGAACAGGCCGTCGCGACCTGCCTTAAGGCCTTCGTGCGGCAGTCCCCGGCCACAAATACTCCGGGAGTCTGTGTCACGCCGGTCTCATCCGCCTCAAAGTACCCCTGGCTGCTCAGCTTTGCCAGAGACGCAAAGGGTTCATTCTCCGGAACATGACCGACCGAAAGGAAGATGCCGTCGCATCTTACTTCCTTCTCTTCGCCATTCTCCACGAATCTCACACCGGTAACCTGTCCATCCTGCGTCATATATTCCGTGACGCGTGCGGACAGATGGGTCTCGACATCATGGTTTGAAAACAGCTCTTCCTGCGATCTTGCCTCCGCAGTGAACTGCGGGAGATCCTGCAGCATGATCAGCCTGCGGGCTGTCTGAGCCAGTATATTTGCCTCTACAAAGGCGGAGTTCCCGCCTCCGATCACCACGACATCCTTCCCTGTGTAGAAATCACCGTCACAGACAGCGCAGAAATGAATCCCGTTACCGATCAGGTCTTCTTCACCATCAAGGCCTAACATACGATGCGTCGTTCCGGTGGCAAGGATCACACTTCTGGCACTGTACTCTGTGCCTTCCGCGGTCTTCACCAGGAACCCGGTTCCATTCTTCTCAACACAGGTTACTTTCTCCAGAGCCACCTCGCAGCCCTGGCCCATCGCCTGATCCAGGTAGCGGTCGGCAAACTCTTCCCCGCTGATCGAACTGAAACCGGGGATATTTTCCACTTTGGGTGTATTGACGATCTGGCCTCCGAATACCTCTTTTTCGACCAGCAGCACACTCTTTCCCATCCTGCAGCCATAGACCGCGGCTGTCAGTCCTGCAGGACCTCCGCCGATCACTACTATATCGTACATAAACCTTTCCTCTCTTTATCCGCCCCAGGCAGGCCTGGCTCTTTGCTGCCGCTCCGGTCGGCGCCAGTCGGACATCCACTTAATGTCCGGCGCCTTTTGACAAATACTGAGCAGTCTGTCTGTCACAAACTGCCCAGTGTAATCTCTTGCTATATCTTATGCCAACTGCTGCATGCAGTATCACAGTATACCGGGGCAGTGCCTCAGGTTATCTGCTTCTCACTGCCGTATCCTTGTGCGCTCCCAGCCATGCGACCGCTGCGCCTTCGCCGATATATCTTGTCCCGTCCGGATCGATGATCGTCGGCGTCTGGGTGATCCCCAGCTCGCGGGCGATATCCATATGCTCGGAACAGTTGACAACATTATACTCCACCTTGTTGATCCGGAAACGCTGCTCCGCGCCTTTGCACTTCGGGCAGTGATTCTTGACATACATGGTCGGGATTCCGGTCTCTGCCTTCGCCGGTGCTTCTTTTACAGCATTGCCGGCAACGCTCCCCTGATCTGCTCTCTCTTCCGCATGGTTCTTTACAGAAGCTTTCACTCCTGCGCCGCGGTCGAGAAGCACACCGGATCTCATCGCATCGTAGACCTTGCGGTCCTTGAACTCCTGTGACTTACCGTCGTTCCAGTTCTTGACCGGACGATAGTAGCCGGTGATCCTGGAATAAACCTCTGCCTCCCTGCCGCAGACCGGGCACTTGAAATGCTCGCCTGTGATATAACCGTGATCCGGGCAGACCGAGTAAGTCGGGCTGATGGACACGTAAGGAAGCTTGTAGGAATCCGTGATGGTCTTCACCAGTCTGGCAGCGCTCTTCCAGTCCGGAAGCTTCTCGCCCAGGAAGGTGTGGAACACGGTACCGGAGGTATACAGCGGCTGGAAACGATCCTGCACGTCAAGCGCTTCGAACACGTCATCCGTGGTGCCAACCGGAAGGTTGGTGGAATTCGTGTAATACGGAGTGCCATGCTCATTTGCCGTCTTGATGTCCGGGAACCTCTCCGTGTCGTGCTTTGCGAAGCGGTAGGAGGTGGACTCTGCAGGCGTTGCTTCCAGGTTGAACAGTTCGGGAGCGTATTTCTCCTGATAGTCTGCCAGACGTTCACGCATGTGGTTCAGCATCTTCTCGACAAAGTCCTGGCTCTCCTTGTGGGTCAGATCCTTGCCCAGCCACTTTGCGTTCAGGCACATCTCATTGCCGCCGCACAGGCCGATCGTCGAGAAATGATTCTCAAATGTACCAAGATAAGCCTGGGTGTACGGATACAGGCCTGCATCCAGAAGTTTGGAGACAACCTCTCTCTTGGTGTGCAGGGACTCCGCGCACACATCCATCATATGATCCAGTTTCGCCCAGAACTCATCCTCTGTCTCGCACAGATAGGCAAGCTGCGGAAGGTTGATGGTCACGACACCGATGGAACCGGTGGACTCGCCTGCGCCGAAGAAGCCGCCGTTGCGTCTCTTGAGCTCGCGCAGATCCAGGCGGAGTCTGCAGCACATGGAGCGGATGTCGGAGGGCTTCATGTCGCTGTTGACATAGTTGGAGAAATACGGGGTTCCGTACTTCGCGGTCATCTCAAAGAGCAGTTTGTTGTTCTCGGACTCTTCCCAGTCAAAATCTCTGGTGATGGAGTAGGTCGGGATCGGATACTGGAAGCCTCTTCCCTGCGCGTCACCCTCGGTCATGATCTCGATAAACGCCTTGTTGATCATGTCCATCTCTTTTTTGCAGTCGCCGTAGGTGAAGTTCTGCTCCACGCCGCCCACAACTGCCTTCTGGTCCTTCAGGTCCTCCGGGACCGTCCAGTCAAGCGTGACGTTGGTGAAGGGAGACTGACATCCCCATCTGGACGGTGTGTTGACGCCGTAGATGAAGCTCTGCACGCACTGCTTCACACCCTTGTAGTCCAGCTTGTCTGTGCGGACAAACGGTGCAAGGTAGGTGTCGAAGGATGAAAATGCCTGCGCGCCTGCCCACTCATTCTGCATGATCCCGAGGAAATTAACCATCTGGTTGCAGAGTGTGGAAAGATGCTTCGCCGGGCTGGATGCGATCCTGCCGGATACGCCCTTGATGCCCTCGCAGATCAGCTGCTTCAGGTTCCAGCCTGCGCAGTAAGGTGCAAGCATGGAGAGGTCATGCAGATGGATCGCCGCATTCTTATGGAGCTGCGCCACCTCATTGTCATAGATCTCATTGAGCCAGTAATTCGCAGTGACCGCGCCCGAGTTGGAAAGGATCAGGCCGCCCAGTGTGTACTGAACCGTTGAATTCTCCTTGACTCTCCAGTCCAGGCGGTCCAGATAGCCGTTCACCAGCTTCGAATAGTCCAGAACGCTCGCCGCAGCCTCACGCACATTCTTGCGCTGATTGCGGTACAGCACGTACGCCTTGCTGACCTGGAAATAACCCGACTCGGAGAGCACCTGCTCCACGGCGTCCTGAATGGACTCGATATCG
The DNA here is from genome assembly GCA_900313765.1 of uncultured Eubacteriales bacterium. Classification (GTDB taxonomy): domain Bacteria; phylum Bacillota; class Clostridia; order Lachnospirales; family Lachnospiraceae; genus Porcincola. Next base: position 5,974 of record OMSN01000042.1, on the reverse strand, counting down.
ACGATATTATCTTCCGTTCTCATGAGAGCGTAGATATTCATCAACATCTTGTTCTTGATATATTCTCCGGGGATCGGAGTTCCGGTAGCCCGGAACGCCTTCTCCATCGCGGCTTCGATCTTCCCCCCGTCGAACTCGACGATACTCCCGTTTCTCTTCTTAACCTTCAACATAAAACACTCCACCCCACGAATTGCTGTCGTTTCATACCCTGTTTCATGCCCATATATCGGCATTGATGGCTCTTTTCGCCACTTACGCCGCAACATCTTGCGGCGCATCTCTTATAATAGCACAAAATATGGGGGTGTAAAGAGGATTTCGAAACGTTATTTTAATAACATCATTTGTGCAGACAAACTTCGATTCGAACTATAAAACACAAAGAATGCCATTCACTCTGCCTGATTACGGCTGCCGGCCTCCCTCCGCGGACGCCCCTGAAGGTCCACTCCGGGAGGCCGGACAGCTCGTATCAGAAAAAATGAATGGCAGATCGGTTCACAAGAACAGAAAGACAGCAGCCTTACACAATGCAGTGTCTGGGGCAGTTGTCTCTGCAGGTTCCGCAGTTGTCACATTTGTCATAGTCGATGACCGGGAAGCCTCCGGACAGATCGATGGCATTCATGTGGCAGTTCTTGGCACATTTGCCGCAGGAGATGCAGCCGATCTTGCAGTTGTCCATCACGATCTTTCCCTTCAGCGGGTTGACGCAGCCCACATGGGATGCACGGTAATAGGGCACTTCGACGATCAGCCCCTTCGGACATGTCTTGATGCACTTGCGGCAGTCCAGACATTTCTCTTCGTCAACGACCGCGACGCCGCGCTCGATGTAGATCGCTCCGAACTCACAGCCGGCCACACAGTCTCCGCAGCCGATGCATCCGTAGAAGCAGGATTTCGGACCGCCTTCCGGCGCAAGGGCCAGAGCCGCGCAGGTCTTCGGACCGGTGTAATCGTACCGGTCAAACGTGCTGTTGCAGTCTCCCGAGCAGCGAACAAACGCCACATTCCGGACGATTCGTTCGCTCTTGCCGCCGATGATCCACCGGATCTGGTTCGCGACTGTCTCCTGCCCGACTACACAGGCATTTGCCGGAGCCTCTCCCCGGGCGAGTGCCGCCGCAAGGGCTGCGCATCCGGAGTATCCGCAGCCGCCGCAGTTGGCGCCCGGCAGGATCTCCAGGATATCCTTCTCTTTCTGATTCACCTTCACGGCGAATACCTTGCTGGCAAATCCGAGGAACACGCCCACAAACAGGCCGACGCCTCCGATCATTGCCGCTGCAAATAACATATCTGACATATTTTCTCCTCAGGTCCTTTTCTCAGGATGATCCTCAGAACTTGATTCCTGCAAATCCAAAGAATGCGATGCTCATCAGAGCAGCCGTCACCATGACGATGGGAAACCCTTTGAACGGCCGCGGAATATCGTTGTCGGTGATCCTCTCTCTGAGAAATGAAAGAAGCACGATCACGATCCAGTATCCGGCTGCTGTCGCAAACCCGTAGATCGTTCCCACCAGGATGCTGTAGTCCTTCTGTACATTCAGCAGAGCCACGCCGAGCACGGCGCAGTTGGTCGTGATCAGCGGCAGATAGATACCCAGTGCTTCATACAGCGAAGGGATGTATTTCTTCAGGAACATCTCCACGAACTGTACCAGTGCTGCCACGATGGCTATAAACACGATGGTTTTCAGGTATTCCAGTCCGAACGGTACCAGCACCAGATGATACAGGATCCCGCATACAAGGGAAGACAGGGTCAGGACAAAGGTCAGTGCCCCGCCCATTCCGGCAGCGGTCTCTCTCTTCTGGGAGACGCCGAGGAAGGAACAGATGCCGAGGAACTGGCTCAGAACGACATTGTTGGCCAGGATCGTCGTGATGACAAGCATGATGATGCCTGCTGCTGTCATGTTCATTTCCCTCCTTTCTCCCCGATGCCGTGCTCCATGTCATAGACACTGTGGGGCACGAATACATTCTCTGCCGGTTTTCCGGAGCAGTTCAGCACGCGGGTACAGGTGCTGCAGTCTCCGCACACGAACCTGGCGGTCGGATCCCACTCATCATCTCTTCTGGCAGCTCCGATACGCAGCCGGTTCATAATGGCCACGAACATCGCCAGCACCAGGAATGCTCCGGGCGCCAGTACGAAGATGTTGACCGGTTCATAGGACTGCGGCATGACCTGCAGGCCGGCCCAGGTTCCGCTTCCGATCAGTTCCCTGACCGATGCGACCAGGATCAGGGCGAGCGTGAAGCCGATCCCCATTCCGATCCCGTCAAACAGTGCCTCTATCGGTTTGTGCCTGCCGGCATAGGCCTCTGCGCGGCCCATGATGATGCAGTTGACCACGATCAGCGGGATGTAGACACCCAGCGACTGATACATGGCCGGCATGAAGCCTTCCATCAGGAAATCAACGATCGTCACGAAAGACGCGATGATAACAATATACGAAGGCATTCTCATCCTCTCCGGTATGATCTTCCTGAGCATGGAGATGAACAGATTGGAGAGTGCCAGGATCGCCGTGGTGGACAGTCCCATTCCGACAGCGTTGGTGACGGATGTCGTGGTAGCCAGTGTCGGGCACATTCCGAGTACCAGCATGAATACCGGGTTTTCAAAATAAATACCGTTGACGATACGCTCGCCCGGAGAGTCCTTCCTCAGGCGGATATAGCGGCTCAGCTCGAAGGGCGTCTTCTTTTTTTTCAACCGCAATGCGGGATTCTTTGTCTTCATATCACCCCTCCTGTCCAGCCTTCGCGCCGTCTTCGGCTCCGTCCGGCTCAAGGACCGCACGCACCGCTTCCAGTGCAGCATTCACGTCTTTGGTGACTGCGGTGGTTGTGACGGTGCACCCGCTGATGGCATCGATCTCATTGTCCATCGAAGCGCCATCCTTCGTATAGACCAGGGATTCTCCCTCTGTAACCTTCTTGCCGGCAAACTGGTCGATGAAACTGCTCTCTTTAGCGCGCATGCCCATACCGGCCGTCTCTGTCAGTTCCAGAAATGAGATTCCTTCGATGGTGAGTGTACCGTCTGCGGCGGATATTCCGCACATCAGGCTCACATCTCCGCCATATCCTTCCGGGTTTGTACAGGCCACTACATAGCCGATGGTCTTCCCGGAAGTATCCTTCGCCAGACTGACCTGCTCCACACGGGTTCCCGCAAGCCCCTTCTCCTCCAGAGCCTCCTGTATACGGCTCTGCACATCCAGGCTCTGTCCGGATGCCTCCGCATCCGCGGCGTCTGTGATGGTTTCAAAGGTTTCTGCGCTCTGCATGACGCTCTGCCTTGCCTCTTCCTGTGCGCGTTCCTTTGCGATGGCGATCGGGCCTTTGGTTATGCTGTGAGCTGCGCCAAGCAGCACTCCGGCTGCCAGCGTGATTACCACCAGGATACTGATGTCGCGCCCGATGCTGTCTTTCTTCTGATTTTCACTGCGTGGGGTCTCACTCATACAGACTTCTCCTTCCTGTCTGCAGCCTTCAGCCGTCTGGCCTCGCGAGCCTTCTCACGCCTCAGCCTTCTGGCCTCACGGCTCTGTCTGGCAACGCCTGCCGCGACCGGCCTGGTATAGTGCTCGATCACCGGGACCAGCAGATTGCAGAAAATGATGGAATAGGACACCCCTTCCGCGGACGTTCCGATCAGACGGAAGATCCAGGTCAGGACACCCAGCAGAAAACCGAATATGATCTGTCCCCTGCCTGTGATGGGACTGGTCACATAATCTGTCGCCATGAACCATGCTCCCAGCATCAGTCCGCCTGCGCACAGCTGCTGCAGCGTGTAGATCACAGGCTCGTGATAGCCTCGAAGCAGTGCCGTCACAAGTGTAAGGAGCGCAAATGTTCCCAGATAGGTGCCCGGGATCCGGATCCGGATGACGTGTACAGCCACCAGAAACAGACCGCCTGCCAGAAGGGCCAGCGCACTGGTCTCTCCGATACAGCCGGCTGTATTGCCGAAGAACATGCTGCGCAGATCAAACAGAGAACCTGTTTTCAGATATGCAAGCGGTGTAGCGCCGGACAGAGCGTCCGTTGTGGCTGCGACTTCCCCTACAACCGGCAGGATACCCCTGCCTGTGGTAAAGTCTGTCATCCGCCCTGCAAATGAGATCAGCAGAAAACACCTCGCGCCGAGCGCGGGGTTCATGAAGTTCTGGCCAAGCCCTCCGTACAGCTGCTTGATCACGATGATCGCAAAGGCCGATCCCAGGCAGGGGATCCACCAGGCGATCTTCGGCGGCATATTCATTCCGATCAGAAGTCCCGTAACCACGGCAGAGCCGTCGGAGATCGTGACCGGTTTATGCAGCAGCTTTTCATAGAGATACTCAGACCCTGCCGCCGATGCACACGAGAGAACCAGGACCACCAGGGCATGCTCGCCGAAAAACAGCACTCCTGCGATACAGGAGGGCAGCAGCGCGCAGACTACCAGAGCCATGATCGATGCTGTTGTGATCGTACTTCGCGTATGCGGCGAAGGGGATACCTGTAATTTGTGATTCATTCATGCTCCTTCCGTGCTATTTCCTTGCCTTCCGCCTCTGTGCAAGGACCATCTGTCTTCCCTGGAAGATCAGGGCTGCCAGCGGCCGCTTTGCAGGGCAGCTCCAGGAACAGGAACCGCAGTTCACGCACTCAAGCCCGTAATTCTCCTCGAACTGGTCCATCTTCCCTTTCTCCACCATCCTTGCCAGATGGCTGGGCACCAGCCGCGCCGGACAGGCATCCGCACAGCGTCCGCAGTTGATGCAGGGTGTCTCAGGCTGGGCTGAGATAATGTCATAGCAGAATGCGGTGATCGCACTGGAGGTCTTGGTCGTAACGCCTTCCAGATCTGCCTGGGCGAATCCCATCATCGGTCCGCCTGCGATCAGTTTCTCCGGCGGCAGCCGGAATCCGCCTGCGCTGTGTATGATCTCACGGAAGTACATGCCGTTGGGGACCAGGAAGTTCCCCGGAGATACGATGGCATCTCCCGACACGGTCATCATTCTGGCGTAATCGGGCTTGCCCAGATATACCGCCTCAAAGATTGCATAGATTGTGCTCACATTTACGACGATACAGCCAGCGTCCGCCGGCAGCATCATCGAATTGACATCTCTGTGGGTGATCGCCTTGATCAGACTGCGCTCTGCGCCTTCCGGATACTTGGTCCGGCATGGCGCCACATAGATGGTCTCTTCCCGGATCAGTGCCTTCTTCAGGGTCGAGATCGCATCCGGTTTATTGTCCTCGATGCAGATCACACCCTGCACATTGCCGAACAGCTTCAGGACGGCCTTCAGGCCGGCGATCAGTTCTCCCGGGCGTATGCAGAGCAGCTTATAGTCACAGGTCACATACGGTTCGCATTCTGACCCGTTGACAAGAACGTAGTCGATCTTCTCCGGATCAGAAGGAGACAGTTTCACATGCGTGGGGAAGCCTGCTCCGCCCATTCCCACAACTCCGGCTTCACGGATCCGGTCCAATACCTCGGAGGGACCCATCTTTGCCAGGATCTGGTCCGGCTTCACGGCATCCAGTACCGCCTGCGCGTCATGTTCATGCATGTCCATCATGGAATATCTTCCGGTATTCTGGCTGCAGAAAGCGGCAAGATATTCTTCCATTCCGGGCAGCGCCTCAAACGGGGCAGTCTCGTACTGGAAGTCATTTTCCACGATCACAGCATCCACCAGGTCTCCCTTGGCGCTGCGCCGCTTCTCTATTCCCTTCACTGTACCGGAGACGGAAGAAAAGACCTTTGCGGATAGACCTCTGCCTGCTTCCGCAAGCATCTGACCAACCATGACATGATCCCCTTTCTTGACTGCAGGTGCAGCAGGGGCGCCGATATGCTGAGATAATAAAAAGGCGAGTTCCTTCCCGGGATCAAGGACCCCGACCGGCCCCACTGCCGTCAGTTCCTTACCCTCGT